>NZ_CP045925.1:904659-1206213 GCF_020541265.1 Candidatus Profftia lariciata
TTTTTATCTATTATAATATTTATAATATTACTTATATAATATATGTTTACTCTATTACTAAAAAAATAAAAGTAAATTTTTTCTATTTTAAATAACAAAAATTGTAGATCTATTTGTTAGTTTAAGATATTTTAACGAACAATAATTATTAATAAAAAGTAAGATAAAACAAATAAATTTATTATGTTATTTATTAATATTTCTAGAGTATTTCTAAATAAACATTGATTGGATAATATAATATTATTTTTATAATACTATATTATAAATATTTTATAATATAATATTAATATTTTAAATACATATTATGTATATAATTAAATATTAATTACTATTAACCTAAATATACATAAAATAATTATATTTTATTTAAAAAATAATATTACTATCTAAATTTGATACAAAATATATAATATTTGATTACTTAATAGTTAAGTATACTATATCTCAATTAAAGTAATGAATAAATACATAGAATATTACGTTATGAATAGAACTTAATTATTCCTCACTTAAAATAAGATATATAAATAGTATATTGATAGATTTTCTTTATAAAATAGTATTATAAATACTATTTTTTATAAAAATTTTGATTATTTTATATAAATATAAGATAATATTGAAGACAATGAAGATACATGGTATTTTTGGCACATATAAAATTAAAAATTTTAGTAAACATAAATTATTTATTTTTTTTATCAAAATAACGCTAAGTATTTTTATAGTATTAGTTATTTACGGTATTTATCTTGATCAAAAGATACGGCTGCGCATAAACGGACAAGTATGGCAATTTCCTGCTACAGTATATGGTCGTATTGTTGATCTTGAATCTGATATATCTTATAGTAAGGAAGAAATAATAAATTTATTAGAAGGCATTCAATATCGTAAAGTAGTTAATATCACACATCCAGGAGAATTCTCAATTAATGATAATAATATTGATTTAATTCGTCGTCCATTCAATTTTCCTGATGGTAAAGAAGAACAAATTTATGCTCGTTTAGTATTTAATAATAATATCTTAACTCATATTACAAATATGAACAATCAACGTAAATTTGGTTGCTTTCGTTTAGATCCTCGTTTAATCACTATGTTAAAGTCACCTAACAGTGAACAACGTTTATTTATACCAAGAAGTGGTTTTCCTGACTTACTAGTATATACATTAATAGCAACAGAAGATCGTTGTTTTTATAAGCATGATGGAATCAATATTTATTCTATTTGTCGTGCTATCATCGCTAATCTTAATGCTGGACGCACTGTACAAGGTGGCAGCACGCTTACGCAGCAATTAGTAAAGAATCTCTTTTTAACTAATAAACGTTCGATATGGCGTAAAATAAATGAAGCATATATGGCTTTAATTTTAGACTATCGTTATAGTAAAGATCGCATTTTAGAGCTATATTTAAATGAAGTATATCTTGGTCAAAGTAGCAGTGATCAGATAAGAGGTTTTCCTCTGGCAAGCCTTTATTATTTTGGACGTCCTATTGACGAACTAAGCTTAGATCAGCAAGCACTATTAGTAGGAATAGTAAAAGGAGCTTCATTGTATAGCCCATGGAATAATCCTCAACTAGCATTAGAGCGTCGTAATCTAGTATTAAAAATATTACAAAATCAACACATTATTGATCAAAAAATATATGATGTACTGAGTACACGTCATTTAGGTATTCAACCAAAAAATAGTATTATTTCACCACAACCAGCATTTATGCAGATGGTACATCAAGAGCTACAAAAAAAATTAGGTAACAAAATAAGTAATTTATCTGGTGTAAAAATATTTACTACTTTAGATCCATTATCGCAAAATGCAGCAGAAAAAGCCGTTGAAAATGGTATTATAGAGCTAAAATTAGCACATCATATTAATGATCTTGAGGCAGCAATGGTTATTGTTGATCGCTTTAGTGGTGAAGTACGAGCAATGGTTGGTGGTGCTCTTCCCCAGTTTGCAGGTTTTAATCGTGCAATGGATGCTCGTCGTTCCATTGGCTCTTTATCTAAACCGTCAACTTATCTCACTGCACTTAGTGAACCAGATAAATATCGTCTAAATGCATGGATAAGAGATCAACCTATTTCTCTAAAACAACCTAATGGTATGATATGGCAACCAAAAAATTATGACCATCATTATCGTGGACAAGTAATGTTTATAGATGCTTTAGTGTATTCTCTTAATATACCAACAGTAAATTTAGGAATGTCATTAGGCTTAAATCAAATAAGTGCAACACTACAAAACTTAGGGATTCCTAAAAAATTAATTCATTTAGTTCCATCAATATTACTAGGAGCAATTAATCTTAACCTAATAGAGGTAGCACAAGAATATCAAACTATTGCTAGTATTGGTAATTTAGCTCCTTTATCTTCAGTGCGTTCTGTAATTGCTGAAAATGGTACAATATTATATCAAAGCTTACCTCAGGCACACAACGTAGTACCTCCACAGGCTGCTTATCTAACATTGTACAGTATGCAGCAAGTTGTAAATCGAGGTACTGCTCATGCTCTAACTACACAGTTTGGTAATTATCATTTAGCTGCAAAAACAGGTACTACCAATAATTTGCGAGATAGTTGGTTTGCTGGTATAGATGGTAAAGAAGTAACTATAACTTGGGTTGGGCGTGATAATAATGGTCCAACTAATTTGACCGGTGCTAATGGTGCTATGACTATATATCGTCGTTATCTAGAATACCAAGCTCCGCTGACACTAAACTTAATACCTCCAGAAGGAATTATTAATATGAATATTGATACATTAGGAAATTTTATATGTAATGGTCATAGTTCACTTACTATTCCTATATGGACAGAAAATCCCCAAAAATTATGTACAGCTTATTTTAAAAATAAACAAAATAATCTGTTAAAACAAACAACAATAATAGATTGGATCAAAAATCTTTTTAATAAAAAATAATTTACTAAGCAAATAATTATACTTAATTGATAATTATTACATTCATGAGTAAAAAATAATTTATTTTATTCTTAAGTATATAATTATTTTATGAATAAAAATGTATTTAAAATTTATCTATTTAAAATATAAGCAATATAGGATGAATTAATTCTGTTTGTTATAATAATTAAAAATTAATATTCTTAACTAAGAATTAATTTAAATATTATTTAGTATAATAACTGTGTTATTTGAAGAATATTGTCTATGTATTTCTGATTCATACTTAATAAATTAACCCAAAAAATATTTATTTAATCAAAATATATTTTATTAAATAATAATAAAATTTATAACATATCATATTATTTAAATAATAAAAATTCATTCAAAAATATATTGATATATTACTATAAGAAAATTTAATAACATTATTATGCATGATACAATAACTTAATACTCTCTTGTAACATCAAAAATTTAATAACATGATATTATGATATCAAGTATAATATAATACGCAATATTAAGAAATAAATAATTGCATGATATATTATCATGTATATAAATCGGTCTATTTTATATTATATATCAAGACATATATTATAATACTAGTAATAAAGAATAATATATTATTTATATAATTTCATTTTTTTAAAAAAATACTTTATTATCAACTGATATATCTTATGTTATGTTATTTTTTATAATTCATTAAGCTAATTATAGTACATCATTTATTAACATAAAATAGTTACATCATAAAAACTTATTTGTTAATTAATAATAACTACATAAGACTACCAAAGAGTGGACTATAGCTATTTCAATATACATTTCTTATATGTAAAATATAAGATATAATATTTGTTTTTTATAAAATCATTAATATATAATCTATTATATTTATGATAATTTACAAAATTATAAATATTTTTAATATATTAATTAATTTATTTTTTAATAGATATAAATCTATGTTAATATTGTCAAGAATTTATATTATTATGTATAAATATAGTACATTACAAGTGTAATTATACATTTAAATAAATCATTATATAATGATAAAATTCATTACAAATAATAGTATTATTTAATAATATATTAATTTACAACAATAATATTGTAATTATACTAAGATAGTTATTATTTATTATATTATTAAGCAATACATCTCTTAACTAATAGTACATCAGATATAGTAGTTTACTTTTCATTATTTAATAGTTTTTATTAGTAATACTATATCACAGTATTAATTTATGTAAAACGTCATAATATATATAATTATATTTTATTGAAACACAATACATATATTGTAATATGTACATTTAATAATTTATTGATGAAATAATTATATCTTTAATAAGATATTGATTGTAATATTACATATATTTATTATTAATCATTTTATGATTGTAAATCATTAATTGATTAATATAATTAATCATAGAATATTAATAATATAAATAATTTATTAATCACTAAAAATTAATATTTAAATAATCAATCTTTTAATATTATACTATCTCTGTAGTTACATAATAAAATAATTATCAATAATTTTATTGTTTGTTTAATATAAGACATTAAGTAATAACAAGATATTAATTAGCACACTATTCTGTTATTTATAGGGCATATTGTAATGTTTTAATAATTTAGAAAAATTTAAATTTATTCTTTATTATTACATATGTAATAAAAGTATGTAATATACATAAAATTATATTTTATCATATTTTGTAATAAAAATTAAATATATTTAACTATATTCAAGTATGTTGATATCAAGATATATTATAATACTATTAATGTAATAGTATTGATTATTATAGTACTTTAAATAAATATTATATTTATTTTAAAATCTGATATGTAATACTTATATTAAATATTTATTTATAATATTTTTGATGTATTTGATTCTTCTTAAAGAATTTTAATCAATAATAATAGATATTAATACAATAAAAAAGTTAATAATACTATTATATAGTAGATGATATAAGTAAATATAAAAATATTAGTTAACAATTTGTTAAAATTTATTTATTTTAATAATCTTATTTTTTATCTGATTTACAATGTAATGAATATTACTCTAATATAAAATAATATTTTTACTTTATTTGTAAGTAATGTTAAATGATATTTTATAATATATAATAATAGTAAAAAGCAAAATTATTTTCAATAAATATGTTATAAGTCATACAATAAATAATTAAATAGAGCATGTATTTTTTTGGATATAATAATCAATATGAAAAACAAGTTGTATCTATTTTCCGTTGCTCCTATGATGGATAAGACGGATCGTCATTGTCGTTATTTTTATCGTAAGTTAAGTCGTCAAGCGCTTCTCTATACCGAAATGATCACAACCAACGCTATTATACATAGTAAAAAAGATTTTTTAATCTATAATAAAGAAGAACATCCATTAGTATTACAATTGGGAGGTAATAATCCTAAAGATTTAGCATATTGCGCGAAATTAGCTGAACAACGTGGCTATGATGAACTTAATTTTAATGTTGGTTGTCCTTCACAACGTGTGCAAAATGGTTTTTTTGGTGCATATTTAATGAACAAAGCGCATTTAGTTGCCGATATCGTTAAGGCTATGCGTGATGTTGTTTCTATACCAGTTACAATAAAAACTCGTATTGGTATTAATGACCAAGATAGTTATGATTTTTTATATAATTTTATTGATATTGTTTCCAGACAAGGAGAATGCAATAACTTTATAATACATGCTCGTAAAGCATTACTCACAGGTTTTAGTCCAAAAGAAAACCGTGATATTCCTTTATTAGATTATACTCCTGTCTATCAAATTAAAAAAGATTTCTCTCATATTAATATTATAATTAATGGTGGAATTAAAACAATAGAACAAGTGAAAATTCATTTACAATATGTAGATGGAGTGATGATAGGACGTGAAGTGTATCAAAATCCTAGTATTCTAGCTAATATAGATCGTGAACTATTTAAGTCAACTACTGGTGTACCTAACAATATAGAGGTTGTGCGTTCATTATATCCATACATTGAGCGTGAACTATCTAAAGGTACTTATTTAAATCATATAACTCGTCATATTATGAATTTATTTCACGGCGCTAATGGTGCACGCCATTGGCGCCGTCACTTAAGTGAAAATGCACATAAATTAGAATCAGGTGTTAAAATTTTAGAAGAAGCCTTACGTTTTATCAATTAAATTATTACAGATATATAATATATTATGCGATATAACTATATAAAATATTAAGAATATTAATTCTAGTAATAAACAAATAAATATTGTAAAATGTTTTATATTATAAACTCTATTTTATAATTATATAAATTTATAACACAATATATATTTTATATTATCAAATAATTTTACTAAATTAAAATGAATGAGATATATAGTAATCATTTTATTATATTAAATAATTATAAATTCTATGTAAATGAATTATTAGTATTCATTAAAATTGTAATAATAAAAGGTATATATATAAAAATATAAATAACAAATATCTTAATAATTAAGATTATATTATTTTTATTTTGTCTTTATCTAAAATGCATATTAAATATCTATTATTTTAATAATAATGATCGTAGTATTATATATTTTTTAGAACAAAATATACTAAAAATATTTTTTATAAATTACTAAAAATTTTTCTTTATATACGTCAATACTTTTTGTATTTACTAGTTAATAGTATTCAATGTAATTGACAATTATTTGTACATTTCATGATATTACTAATAAATAAAAAAATAATAATAAATTTAATACTATAATTTCTTATATTGTATTATCATAGTTTTATTTTTACAGAAATATATTACAAAAATATATTTTACTCGTTATTTTTGTAAAAATTCTTAATATCTTGTAAGATATTATCTTTAATTTAGCAAAATTATATAAAATATATAGTAATCAATCACTATAACTTGTTAAAAAATAAATTAATAATACTGAGATTTATGCCAATGATATTGCTCAATCAATAATACAAAAAATAAATATTATAACAGCAAATTTCATTTTATCAGGAAGTTATAATATATAGATTATAATAATTATTTAAAATAATATATTAATAACTTATAAAAGTAGTATGTCAATTTTATCATTGTAGAATGTTACATAGTTATGTAATGTTATTAAAAATTTATTTTACTATAATACACTATTAAAATATAATCTTTTAGTTAACACAAATATACACATTAATTATATATAAGAAGAAATATTATTGTTATATTTATTTCTTTATTAAAGCAATAAATATGTTATCAATATAACATCAATAAATTATCACGTAATATATAAAAATTATTAATTATTCGTCATGATATTATACAATGTTTTAGAGATCTATCAATTATATTCATTTATTATTACAGATTAGTTTATTAATAATGCATATGTAATAACTTAATCAATAGTTTAAATATAATTGCATTTTTTTGATAAGTAGATAATTATTTAAAATAAAAAAATAATAATTCATTTATCTTAATAAGATTTATTGAATAAAAAGAATATAGTAAATTTTATATTTTAGGTGATATATATTATAATGACTAGCATTAATTTCAATATATAGATATATCAACTAATTTATAATAAGAACACGAAATATTATAAAATTAATTATCATACTAAATATACATACTAACATAAGTCAATTATACTACAATAATATTTACTATAGTTGATTTATTTATTTAATATTTTGAAAAAATATTATCTATAAAATACTTGCAATACATATGGTCTATTATATTAATTAAAAAATTTTATTATTTTTTTTAATAAAACAACAAACGTCAATTCTTAAAAAATAAGAATCGTATTATTATATAATACAGAGATTTTAAAGTATGCATTAGTAAATTAGTAAAAGGACAATAAATAATGATTATTTAATAAATATACAATAGTAAAAATTAATATTTTATTTTAAAGTTTATATTTTATTTAAAAAAATAAATTAATATACTGCATTATTACATATTAATTAATATTGTATAATATTTTAAATATATAAATTAATTTCTTATGAAAAATATTAAATTATAATATTATATATTTAATTATTAGTAAAATATATTATATATTGATAATAAATAATGCAATATTTGTTATATGTAATTAATATAGTAATATAATACATAAAATAAAAAATTTTTTTTAAAATTATTTATTTTAATATATAACGAATACATTGTTTATTGCTAATTATAAATAAACTATATCTCCTGGAGATAAAAAATTAATTTCAATAAGGTTAATTATGAGTACATCTCTCGTAATAGTTGAGTCTCCGGCAAAAGCCAAAACTATCAGTCAATATTTAGGTAAGAACTACGTGGTAAAATCTAGTGTAGGACATATTAGAGATTTACCAACTAGTAGGTTAGCTAGTAAACGAGAGATACTCTCTACAAAAAATAAAGAAAAAAATAAAATTCATCAAAATAAGCATGAAATATTAATTAAACGCATGGGTATTGATCCTTATCAAGAATGGACAGCGTCCTATGAAATACTTCCAGGTAAAGAACAAATTGTTGCGGAATTAAAATCATTAGCAAAAACAGTTGATCATATTTATCTTGCAACTGATCTTGATCGTGAAGGAGAAGCTATTGCATGGCATTTACGTGAGGTAATTGGCGGAGATGAAAATCGCTATAGCCGCGTAGTATTTAATGAAATTACTCAAAAAGCAATTCAACAAGCATTTAATAAACCTGGTAAATTAAATATTAATAGAGTTTATGCTCAACAGACTCGTCGTTTTATGGACCGAATAGTAGGTTACATGATTTCTCCACTGCTATGGAAAAAAATTGCCCGTGGTTTATCAGCAGGACGTGTACAATCTGTTGCTGTGCGTTTAATAGTGGATCGTGAACATGATATTAAAACCTTTTCTCCTGAAGAGTATTGGGAATTACGTGCTAATTTAAATGTAAATAATATTTTCTTACAAATGCAAGTTACTAATTATAAAAATAAAATATTTAAACCTATTAACAATCAAGATACTCACGCTGCTATAGAAGATCTGGAAAAAGCAAAATATATAGTATTTGATCGTGTAGATAAACTAACTAATAGTAATCCTCGTGCCCCATTTATCACTTCTACGTTACAGCAAACAGCAAATACACGTTTAAATTTTAGTGTAAAGAAAACAATGATGCTAGCTCAACTACTATATGAAGCTGGTCATATTACTTATATGCGGACTGATTCAAAAAATCTTAGTCAGGATGCATTAAATATGGTACGTAATTATATTAATCAACTTTTTGGTAAACAGTACCTACCAAAAAAACCTAATACTTATGCTCAAGTTCAAAATTCTCAAGAAGCACATGAGGCTATTCGTCCTACTAATATATATATGATCTCTGAATATTTAAATAATATGGGAGATGACGCACAGAAGTTATATAATCTTATCTGGCTTCAATTTGTATCTTGTCAAATGACATCAGCAAAATATAATTTTACTACAATTTATGTTAAAGCAGGCGATTACATTCTGCAAACAAAAAGACGTACTGTATATTTTGATGGCTGGACAAAAATAATACCTCAAGTATGCAAGGAAATTGAGGATGATACATTACCTTTTATTAAAGTAGGTACTCATCTAATTATGCAGCAACTATTACCACTACAACGATTTACTAAACCACCTGTTCGTTTTAACGAAGCATCTTTAGTAAGAGAATTAGAAAAACGTAGTATTGGTCGTCCTTCTACTTATGCATCAATTATTTCAACAATTCAGGATCGCGGATATGTACGTATTAAGCATCGTTGTTTTTATGCAGAAAAAATTGGAGAAATTGTTACTTATAGTTTAAAAAATAATTTTCCTGAACTAATTAACTATGATTTTACTGCTCATATGGAAGATGACTTAGATCAGGTTGCGAATGCTAATAAAGATTGGAAAATATTATTAGATAACTTTTTTCAAAATTTTAGTCAGCAACTTTTTATTGCTGAAAACGATCCTAAAGATGGTGGTATGCGTACTAATCACATGGTTAAAACCAATATTCTCTGTCCAACCTGTCAACGTCAAATGGGTATTCGTATTGCAAGTACTGGTATATTTTTAGGTTGTTCTGGATATAAAATAACACAAAAAGAGAAGAGGTGCAAAACTACAATTAATCTTATTCCTGAAGAAGAAGTGGTAGAAGGAGATAGTGTAAAAACTAGCTCATTGTTGGATATACAAAAAAAATGCTTACATTGTGGTACTACAATGGATGGTTATCTTATTGATAATCATCGTAAACTATATATATGTGGTAATAATCCAAATTGCGAAGGTTATGAAATTATTAAAGGAAATTTCTTAATTAAAGGTTATCATGGTCCAATTGTTGAATGCAAACAATGTCAATCTCAAATGCAGGTAAAAATAGGACGTTTTGGTAAATATATGGCTTGTATTAATCAAGACTGCAAAAATACTTGTAAAATATTACGTAATGGTAACTTAGCTCCCCAAAAAGAATCTCCCATTCCATTACCAGAGCTACCATGTAAAAAATCAGACGCATATTTTATTCTACGTGATGGAACTGTAGGTATATTCTTAGCAGCTAATACTTTTCCAAAATCGCGTGAAACACGTGCTCCTTTAGTAGAAGAATTAGCTCGCTTTAAAGAACGTTTACCTAAAAAATTTCATTATATAGCAAATGCACCACAAAAAGATCCTAAAGGCAATAAAACGATAGTACGCTTTAATCGTAAAACTAAAGAGCAATACATTGCTTCAGAGAGCAATGGAAAAGCTACTGGTTGGACAGCATTTTTTACAGGAGGTAAATGGATTGAAAATTAAATTAATTATTTTTAGCATGCAAAATATCAAACATTATAATATAATAAATACAAATATTAAATTTTTAATGAATAAAAATATTTTATTCAGTATCTATAAATATTATTATATTATTTTAAATAAATAAAACATTATAATTATTTAATTATTACTTAAATAAAAATATTTTAATAATTTTTTTTAAAAATTACTATTATATAACATATAGAAAGTATAATGTTCTAAATTGATTGTGTGTTAATATATCTATCTTTATTATGTTATCTAGAAAGTAAAAGAATGTTATATAATATATTTGTGTTTTATATATTTTATAATTAGATTTAGTATATTTTATACATTTTTAAATATCTTAATAAAAATAATAAATTTGAGTATTAATAATTTTATATTTTTATCACTAATAGATGTATGATGTTATAAATTTTTTATTAAAATTATATCTTGTTAAATTTTAATGCCATTATTATATAATAATAATTCTTAGTAATAACTGATAATGCTTGTCTTATCATATATTATATAATTATAAATTTATTAATTTTTTAAATAAGGAGCATTATATATAATGCAATACTCTTAATATCATTGTATAAATACTGATAATAATTACAATTATTCTCTTATAGAATTCTAAATAATTTTTAAAAAATAGTTATATAATATATAGCTATTTGAATCATAGTAAATAATTTATTTACAATTTATTACCTATATATTCAACAATATTTAATAAATGAAATTTTTTTATTTATTAAATAATTTTTTTTACAAAAAAAATAAAATTAATTTTATTTTTTACTTTGATATATTAAAAATCATATTTTATAACATAAAAAATATTATTCTTTATATAATATAATCTAATTTTAATATTTTAAAACAATTAAAATACATTAAAATAAAATATTTATTAAGATATTAATCTAATAAATTACATATAATCTTATAAGTATCACTTAATAAAATAATATAATAATATTAGTATTTATATTACTTACACTAATAATAAATCTTATAAATTTAAGGATAAATTTTGTATGATATACAAAATATACTTATTTAATAACTAGTATCTATATTTGATATATTTATAAAATATATACCTAGTGATTAGATAACAGTTATATACTAGTTGTTTGTTAACATGATTATTAATCAATATGGTAGGAACATAATCTTTAAAAGATACTTGATGATAATACCATACATATAAATATAGTCAATAAAAAATAAATTTCTTTGGTTGTAGTAATATAAGTAAAGTAATCTTAAGTGATATTATATAATTAGTTCTTTTCGCTAAAAATATTATAATTTATAATTCTAGTATTTAAACAATTTAGAAGATTAGCCAGTAATTTAGTAAAAATAGCGCAAAAAATTTTTCTAAAAAAAGCAATATTATTTAATATTAAATCAAATATAATAAATAGTATTTGTGATAAATATTTATACTGTTTTAAAAAATGTAATTATTATTTTGATCTCAAGAGGTGTTACCCTAGAGATATTAAAAATATGTATCACAAAATAAAAGAAAATATTATGAGTTATGCTAAATATTTTTATTCTAGTAAATAAAAGAATATCATTAATAACATTAAATGCACAGTTTAATAAAACATAAATGAGCCTTGATTATTAATCATATTTAATATCTTTGGTAAACACTATAGTTCATGAATATATAATTTATGTAGTTATTAATGTTAGTAATTCTTTTCCTATATATTTATGTTTATTGAATAGTGAATAATGCATATGTATTTAATAATATGCTACTAATACAAGTATATTTATTTTCTGCAGAAATAATTTTAGAAATTAGTTGCAATATTCTACTGTACTACAAACATAGTCTATTTATTAAGTGGTACTACTATTCAATTTTTAGAATACAAAAGGATTACGCGCGGAAGTTATGGATATAATAATAATACTATATAAATAAATTATTAATAATTGAATAGTTAATAAATTATTTTTTATATATGTTGTCTATTATATTAAATTATAGATAACTTTAAATAAATTTATTTAATTAATTAATATTCTTGATAATATAAAATTTTTTGATTATACAGTATATAATATATTGATATATGCATACCTATATCAATTAGTTTAAATAGTTAAAAATATTTTGTACCATATAAAATATTACTCTTATAATATATTATCTTTATAATAAAATTATATATAAAATATAATAATAAAGAACATATTTAATTGTTATTATTTGGTATAATAATAAATTATTTATTAATAAAAAAATAATGATATTATTTAAACAACTTATTAAGTTAATAGATGGAAATAAAAAAAGTAAATAAATATAAGTTAAAAAATTATTAATATAATGATTAATAATTTATTATTATAATGCTATAAAAAGATTACAATTATTAATAAATAAAAATTTATAAAATATAATATACACTATATAAATGTAATGAAATTAAAAAAGATATATATTAATATATATTACTATTAATAAATAATTAATAATCAAACTAATATTTATACTAAATATAAGTATAATATTATTAATTAATCAATATAATAATAAAATTTACCCATCATATATTGCAGATAAAATATATGATGGGTAAATATATCTAATATATAAATAAATAATAATTGTCATAAGAAAAATAGTAAGATTACTAATTATAATAATCTAAATTATACCTTAAAATTATCTTGAATAACTATCCTAAATAAATATAAAATTGATATTACCATATATAATTATCTGCTATTATAAAATGAGTAAAATACTGATATATTATAGATATAATTTAGTTAATGCATTTAATAAAAGAAATTATTTTAAATAACTTCTATTATTTAAAATAAACAGTAAATTCTTTGAATTATAATATTATTTAGTGATAACTAAATACTTATAATGTCAATATATACTTTTTAATTTTTTAAAAATTATTATTGACATAATAAAAGAGATACTCTTATTATAATATTTTATAAAATTATTAGTATGATTGATATATATGTAGCAAATACTATTTAGTAGTATGTTACAAATTTTTAATCATTATATATACGTTATTTTTACTACTGTCAATAATAGTACGTTTTTTAAAAAAATATTAATAAAAAACTTCAAATATACGGATATATTTTAAATATATAATAAATAAAATATAATTTATTATTAAATTACGTAATATCTTTTATATTAATTTTTATAAATATAAAATACCTTATAGAATAAAAATATTATATATATACTAAACAGTATAACAATACTTATATTATTATTAAATAATATTTTATAAAATTCTCATAATTTATTATATATAATATAATTTAAATGCTATTCATGAATCATTAATAAAATATTATACTATTAATTTTTAATTAATTCTTACATTATAATATTAATAAAAAAAGTACATAATGTTGTTTTCTCCTTCGCTCCAGAAAACTTGTTTACTTAAATGTTATCAATGTTTTTTAGCTAGTATCAAATATAACTAATAATAGTAAAAAAAATACTTTATTGTGCTAATACTGGTGCAATGCACAGGCTGTGCACAGCAAAATATATATTATATATGGTATCCTATATTTAATAATTTTAAACGTAAATATATCTACTCGTGGGAGTTAACTTATAGTAAGTTAGGGCATTAGATTTATGTAAATACTATGCTAGCTAATCTATTAGTTCAAGAATCAATTAGAGCTGATTATATTCCATAATTATCTGGTTATAAAAATATACGTACTGAGATAAAATATGAAAAAGAAAACAGCCGTATTGATTTATTATTACAGTCGGATAATCAACCTAATTGTTATATTGAAATAAAATTAGTGACATTCTTAGAACAAGATTGCGGATGCTTTCCTTATACACCAACATTGCATGGAACCAAGCATCTTAGGGAACTAATGTATCAGATTCAAAAAGACAGCGTGCGGTATTATTTTTTGTTGTAATACACACAGGAATTACAAAATTAATGCCAGCACAATATATTGATTCTACATATGTAGGATTACTAGTTAAAGCTAGTAAATTAGGTATAGAAATATTATGCTATAATACAAGTATTAATATAGAATAAATAATACTAAATATACCATTACTTTTTGTATTACCTTGAGTTATCTTTTATTTATTTTTAAAAAATAGTAAAAAATAATTATTAAAGTTATATTGATTAACTTATATATTATATTATCATGAAAAATATATAAGTAATACATGACTAAATGACAATAAATTGGCTATTTATAATAGCTGTATTATCTGTAATATAGATAGATTATTTGTATTAGATAGGAGAAACAACATGCAAAAAAAACATAATCGTAAATTATCATCCTTAAGTATTTTAACTATTGCTGGAGTCAAACCATATGAAGATAAAGTAGAAGAAGAATATATGAATGAAGCTCAGTTAACTCATTTTAAAATTATTCTTAAGGCCTGGCGTAGTCAGTTACATAATGAAGTTGATCGTACTATATCTTATATGCGCGATGAAGCTTCTAACTTTCCTGACCCTATTGATCGTGCAGCACAAGAAGAAGAATTTAGTGTAGAGCTACGCAATAGAGATAGAGAACTTAAATTAATACAAAAAATTGAAAAAACTTTAAAAAAAATTGAAACACATGATTTTGGATTTTGTGATTGCTGTGGTATTGAAATTGGTATTCGTCGTTTAGAAGCACGTCCAACAGCTAATCTTTGTATAGACTGTAAAACTTTAGCTGAAATACGCGAAAAACAAATGACTGGTTAGTTAAAAACTTTAATACTTTTTTAATAATACTATGGAATATTTTTATGTTTATTTTTACATAAATTTATTTTTTTAAATAATAATAATTAAAAAATAGTATAAAATATTTCTTATGTAAAGAGATGTATAATATTTACTTTATTACATTCTGTACTAAATATTATCACATCCTTTATATTAAATACGTTTATTTTAATAATTTGTAATATCTACATTTAAGAATAATTATATTATTGTTTATATAATATATTTTTAATATTAAAATATAAAAAATAACTTTCTAAGTTATATAAAATATTTTATTTATAAATAATAAGTACATATAATTTTAAATTATTATATGCATATATATGCAATATTATAATATTTCGATAAATAGATATAGCAAGAAAAATAATTTTATTAATAACAGAATAGCAATACATGTAATTATTTTATTTATATTAATAAATTCTATTATTATATCTATAGTAATAATTATCTTTGAGAGTATTATTATACATATTTTAGATATGTAAACAACTTTCTACAAGTTTATAGGTTATCTGTATAATATTATCTATATAACATCATTTTTTAAAAAACTTTCTCATTTAATTAATAATATAATTTTTATGATATATTATAAAATAAATTTATATTTTTATGTAATATATAAAGATATATAACAATATCACTATAAATAGACTAACATAGTTATATATTAAATAAATCATTAATATAATTATATATATTAATACTATTTTAAAATAAAATAGCTCTATTACTATATATAGTATCTAATATATGTGATGACATTAAAAAATCTATTAGAATTAGATAAATTATTTAAAAAATACATACTAAATTTAATATATTACAGTATACATGTATTATTACAATAGATAAATTTTACTATCAGCTTGCAAGCCTAGAGATAGAAAGAATATAGAAGATATTATATCCAATAACAATTATCTCACTCGATTAACATATTATTTCGCGCTAACAAATAAGTAGAAATGCACTAAAAGTGTTATATCGCTTTAAAAAATTAGGATATGAAACATATCTAGTTAAAGGTGTAGTATAAGGGATTTGTTACTTCGTAAGCAATCTCAAGAGTTTAATATCACTACTAACACAGCTCTGGAATAAATATTAAAACTATTCCACAATTGTCGTTTCATTGAAAGATGATTTCTTTTAGCCCATGTATTATTTGGTTCGGAAACAATGAAAGTTACTACCTTACGTGGTCATCATCAACATACTAAAAAATATTGCTTAACAGGCATAACATGGCATATTATTACGTGACAATGTTGACATAAATATAAAGGACGATACTCAACGTCATGATTTTACTATTAATAGTTTATATTACTGAATTTTAGATTATACAGTTCGTGTATTACACTGGTGGTCTACCTGATTAGTAAAAAACCGTATTTGTTTTATAGGAGATCCTGATACGCGTTATCGAGAAGATCCAGTACGTATGTTACGTGCGGTAGATTTTGCTGCTAAATTAAATATAAAATACTTATCAATATACAGCTAAATCTATTTTATATTTAGCAGATCTCCTAAATAATATTCCATCTTCTCGATTATCTAAAAATAACTTAAATTCCTATAATCAGGATATACTTTTAATACTTATAAACTATTACATGAATATACATTATTGTCTGTAAAATGGTTTACAGGTAAATTCTGCATTTCTTGTTGCGACTATGCTGTGATATCCTTTAACAAAACTAACACAAAAAATTCATTATAAAAATAATATGATTTACCATAGATATTGCTAATATAGCTATGAATTATATTTTAGATGAACATTCTGTCGTATACTGGCTATTACAAAACGTATTGCCTTTTTAGGCTATAATATTTTGAATATTATAACAATATTTATCTCACCGTTAAACAAATAGTACAGATCAGATTATAAGCTAATCTACGTTTCGATCAGCCTATAATTTATTAATGCTCCTTACTTAAGTTAAAAATAGTTATAATTTAAAGAATTTAACTCAATGGTAGAATGTTGTTCAAAACAATACTTTTAATCAATCAAGTAACTAGAACCAATAAATTACATAATAGAATATTTATTATGTTTAATTCACATAATTTACTAAGATATATATTATATAGCACAATATAACCAATATATGTACATATCATCTATTATCTTTAAATAAAGATTTAATTATGTTATGTAAAAAATAAAATGATATTTTTTTATTATTTTTTATATTAATTTTAGTCATATAGGTATATACATATTACTTATATGTCTAATCTTTTAAAAAATAAATAAACAATAGTGACTAAATAATAGTAGTAATATATATTATAAGAGTGCAATCAAATATATAAAAAATTTTAAAAAATACTGATGTATCTTACAATATTCATTCTTTATTTAATAATATTTCATAAAAAATATAATTTATTTAAAAAAATAATTAATATTAAAATATAAAAATTATCTATATAATTATTATACATAATTATACTTTATGCATAATGTTATTTTATAAGTAATATATAAAATATTATTTTAGATAAATTTTCTTTATAGTAAATATATATATTAAAAAATAATAAATAATTTAATATACTATATTTTAGTACTTTTATTTTATTAATATAATATAATTTATTATAAATAAATTATTGATCAAATTAATAATATGTTTCTTTTCAGAAGAAATTAATGCTATGCAATAATATTCTTTTGTTTTTAATAAATTAAAGATATATTACTATAATCAATAACATGTTTTATTATTTTTTGAATGTAATTAATTATATTATCTCTTAACTATAATAAATAATTGAATATCAATAATATCTATTATGTATTCTATTGATAACTAAATAATTGATAATTTAAACTTATAAATTACTACTATATTAAATAATAATTAAATAGTATAATGAGTTATTAGTATTATTTTATGAATTAATCTATCTTGGTATAATTATAATATATTTAAATATTCTTATAAACAATGATATTGTGTTATTTTAAATATTATTTATTTAAGTAATCTTACAAAATAAGTCTAAATAAGTAATATAGTTATAAATAATAAATAGTATAAATTAAAAAAATAATAACATTAGATAATATATACAAATAATAATTTTTTATTTTACTAAATTTTGTGCTAAAATAATATTGATATATTATATATAAATCAATATACCAATATTGATTTATATATAATATATTCTTCTTATAAGACTATATAACTATTTTCCTGACTATATACACGAAATTAATAATAATTTATATTATTAATGTATAATATTAATTATATTATACATTAATAAAAATAAAAAATATTTATTATTAAATGATTATATAATATAATAATTTAAATATACTCTGTTATTTATCTTAATACATAAAATAGCTATAATAATATATATACTAAATAAGATAGATCTACTGCAAGATTTTATGTTTATATTAATAATTTTTAGATAAAATCTTAAAAAGATTTTTATAAATTGAAAAAATCATAATTTATATTAATTTTAGTATAAAAATAAAATTTATTATAAAATAATACATCTAATAATTAAATCTATTTAATAAATATTGTGTTATTATTAAGAATAATAATCAAAATCTATAACTATCAAATAAGGAAATAATATAAGTATTTTCTATATTTATAGAAAATTATATTGATATTTAAAATAATAAGAACTTTTAGTTTAAAATATATCTAAATATATTATATATATTTAATAAAATATATAAATGCTTTATTAAATATTCAAAATAGTTTAATTATCTAAAAATAAATTATTTATATAATAACTTTTTTACAATAGTAATTACTAAAATCATAAATGATTTCATTATTTTCTAAGCACTACTGCATGACGTAAATAATTTGGTTTAGCATTTTCTACTGAAATACATTTACCTAAGAAAAAATCTATTAAAGCCAATGGTAACATATCTTCAGCTTGTGGTACTAAAAATGGTATACCAATCAATTTTACTCGTAGCATTTCAGCTATATTTGGGTATTTAATCCATCCAGTTCCAGCTATAGCCCATTCACCTACTAATGATACTATATGATGCTGAACACATTCAGGTTTGAGTATAGATTCAGTGTTTTCACCTATCCATGCTCCATTATGATCACGCTTATATTGCCCCCAATAAATTTCACCCATGTGAGCATCAATAGCAATAAGTACCTGAGTAGCACCAGTTAAACGAAAAGCTCCTTGTGCCATGGTAGCTAGTGATGAAATGCCAATCATTGGTAATTCTGCTCCCATTGCTAATCCCTGCGCAATTCCTATACCAATACGTACCCCAGTAAAACTACCAGGACCACGACTAAAAATTAATGCACTTAATTGTTTTAAAGAGATACCTGATTCTAATAATATTTGTTGAACCATTGGCAAAATATAATGTGTATGTTTACGCGGACATGCTGTAAATAATGTATATTTTTTACCATTATTCCATACTGCAACAGAACATGCTTCTGTTGCAGTATCAATCGCTAATAGTCGTAAAGACATGCAATCCTCAATAAAATGATTAATTAATACAATTAATATTTCATACATTGTATGATTATATATTACAGTCATGAAAATATATTATAATGGTAAAATACATAAATTCATATTCGTCTATAATAATTTTATTAAACTAATAAAATATATAATTTTTTAATATTATGCTCTAAAAAATAGTAGTAATATCATAAGATATTTTGATAATATACATTATATATTTAATACATAGTTTATTTAAATAGTAGATTAATTATCTATATTTTATACATATTAGTGATATATTTAATGAATATTAAATATATCATGTTAAAATAATTATTATTATATTTTATTTGAATAATAAATATATGTCAAGTATTTTAATTAGTTAATATTCCTTAATTATTATATTTATCTCAAGATCTATATATAACATAAGTTTCTATTCATTATATATCTTGTAACCTAAATAAATATTTTTTAAAAAATATAATATTTTATGATTATAGTATTTTTTATTAGTAAATATTATTCTCTATATTATAATATAGTTGTAAAAAATATTTGCATTGTATAATCTTTAGTGTATATATTATTAATAATAAATATTACAATATAATATATTTTAAATATTATATAATAATAACATTATTTCTATATATTTTTATATTAAAATATATCATATTAATAATGCACAATAAAAGTAGAATAAAATTTTTTATTAAGTAATATACACCAAAATAAAATATTTTTTATAACTTAATAAGTTTATTAATAAGTAATTAGATAACATATAAAAAGAATAAAAAACTTGATATAAATTTTATTTATATAAATATAATATATTTTGTTCTTTATATATTAGTCAGTATTTTATAATACATTATATTATAATAATTAATATCTTATATACAGTATATATAAGATATTAATATTCATTATTATCAATAATATAATATCATAAATTAATGATATCTTAAATGAGATGATTATGTTTTATTAATTAAAATGAATTAAAATTAAGATATTACATAGTGATAATATAATAAAAATATTGTTCATAACTTTAATACATATTAATATTATATTACTTAATAATAAGCTATGATGTATATCTTTTATTTGTTATGTATATTATTATCTATGTATATAGATATTTATGTATTTTATAGTTTAAATATATTTTATATAGTATAATGAATAATTTCATAATCTTAGTAATTCAATAATAAAAAATTTAATACTATATCATAGTATATTACGTATCAAAATTATATTAATCTGTATTTGCATATTTAATGAAAGATTATTTTTATTAACTTTAGCAAATAATTAAATAATTAAATGTTTTTAAATATATAAAATATTAATGTAATTGTTATTCAGTAAGCAAGATTAACTATTATATCCAATATAATACATTACATTGAATTATAATGTTATGTAATGTAATTATTATTAATAATAATTAATAAAATATTATTTAATAAATATAGTAGTTACTGTACAATATATTGTAATAATTATTGATTAATAATATTTATTATGTAGTAATACATTAAGATATTATTATAAATTTATGTTATTATAACGATAATTTCTTAAAAATTATATAGTTTATTACAAATAATAAATTTGAAATTTATATAATAGTATTATATATTAGTTAATAATATTTTTTTAATTATTTTAATATTTATTACTTATTAAGAGTATATAAATAAAGATCATATTAATACTAATCATTAAAAAATAAGTATGTTTATATTAATAATATATTCTAAATTATTTATAATATGTTATTGAAATTTTTTAATAAATTAAATATTTAATTAAATTCATTACAATAATAAAAAACATTCAGATACATTTTATTTGTGTTTATAAAATATTAAGATTGCATAAACTTAAAAAAGTTAAATTATTAGGATAATAATATTTTATATTATAATTTATCTAAAATAATAATTATTCATCATAAAAAATTTTATATCCTATATATTAAAGTTAATCTATTTATATATAGGATATTTTGGTAGTATTATTTTATATAATCAATATTCAATAAACTTATCTTAAAATAAGTTAATTTTGTTTATATTTCAATAATCAAAAAATATTAATTACTACAATATTAAACTATCAACATTTATAAAAATAATTATTGCATAAATTAAATCTTTCTAAAAAACTTATATAAGTAAACTAAGTTTTTTATAATTTAAACAATTTGTTACTTGATTTAAAAGTAATATATTATATATTAATTGACAGTATTTGTCTAAAAATAAATAATTGCATTTACCATCACACTATAATCATGCATATGCTTATCATAATGAATTGATTTAAAATGCAATATTACTAATATAAGAACTCTTGGATATTTTAACATCATTAATACTTATTAATCTTGTATATTATTAAAAATTTTTTAAAAAATATTATTATTATCTATATCATTACAAAATGATTTAATAAATAAAAAAAGTTATAATTTTACCTAATTAAGCAGTACTATTATAGTAGTAATTAGATATTATATACAATACAGTTATATTTATATTATTACTTATAATAACTATTATAGTTATTTTAAACACTCAAAAAACAAGTTTACAATTAATAAATAATTTTTGATAAATTGTTAATCAATTGCAACCTCTTAGGATAGATCTTATTAAAATAAATAATGTATTTAGTTTGATTATTTTGGTATGTAATCTTATTAATTTTTTAAAATAAGCAAATGTGCTGTATTTATTAAATATAATATCTTTTAAAATTTTAATAAATCCATTACTAATTCTGTAGTAATATTTTTATAACAAATTATTTTAATTTAATATTATTGTAATAGATACTATACTGATATGTTTTTTAAAAAGAATAATTTTTTTGTGATAAGATACCTGTTCTATAATTTAATTATTAGGATTTATATGGCAAAAATTATAAAGAAAATCATGATCTTATATAAGATTGCTATAATAATATTTTTATAAGTATGTAAACATTGTTTTATTGTGCTATATAGACCCGCATCTAAACGATTGATTAATTTATTGAGTAATAGCATATTTAATTTTTCATAACAAATAATAAAATATCTATTAGATAATAATCACTATTAGAAAGCTAAGCAATTTATAGATACTATTACAAAAAATACATAATATAAGTAATAAGCTATATAATAAGTTATATTAATTATTACTTTAATAAAGATATATGATGAATATAAGTATGATTTATTTTTACTATTTTTTTAGAATTAATCTATAATAATTTTCATAAAGTTTATACATTAATTAATCTTTATTAAGATATATTGATTGTATTTGCTTCTATTTGAATTCCTTTGTGTGCAATTTTTTTTAATTTAAGATGATCTTTTATGATAGATAATAAATTTTAAATTATTCTTAATAACATGTATGATATTATACCCTATAGAAGCTTAGCAGATAGAATATATTTACCTGAGTTATGTAGAATTCGTATATATTTATATTAATATTACAAACTTAGAAAAAATCTTTTGATATATACAATTTAAATAGAATCATTGTACTAGTACGATGTATGATATAGACATATTAAGATACGATTATTAGTTTATTTGATTTATAAAGCTATATCTTAATAGAAAATTCAAAAAATATTTACTTAACACTTTCAAATAAATATGTTGATATATAGTATGTATTATATAAATCGATACTTTTGTAAAAGTATAAAATAATAAGTAATTAAGCTTATTAAAAATAATTTTAATATTTTATACCTTAAAAATATTAAGTTTATATTAAAATAATATAATATGAATTATCATTAATAACTGAGTAGTAAATTACACTATTATTCACAATAATCACAATATAAGATTCATAATCTTATTTATTTAAGATATTATATTAATTTATGTTTTAGCGTTTTAAAATTATATGTAATATCTACTTGATTACAATAAAGTAATAAGTATATAATTTTTTGTAAAACAATTTTATATCTTTATGAAGATAATATCATATTTTGATGTATAATTAAATCATTAAACATTTATATATTTAATATATATTATATATATAATTAATTACATGCAATATAAAAAATATTTTCAAATAGCAATAATATATTTTTATATACATAAAAACATTAATATTTAATAATGATATTTATAGCATCATAATATACATTAATTATTTTATATCTTGCTAAGATATAATTATTTTTTTGAAAAAATCTTTAGTATTATGTTTTTTCAAACTATATTATAGCGTACATTGTATGTATAATAATTTATTTATTATAAATAATATATTAATTAATACAATTAATAAATCAAGAATTTATATTAAAATAATTACCATATAAAAATCAATAGTTTCTTATTTAGTAATTAATGAAACTAATAAAAATTTTTATTATTATTAATTAATAAATTCTACAGAATAATCGCTATAAAAATATATAATATACATTAACAGAATAAAACAATAACGGTATGTTATATAAAAATATTATTATATATTAAATATTATTTATTTAATTGCTATATTAGCTATTAAATATTAGTAATAAAATAAGTCTATTTATAATTAAGTACATTTAAGACCTTAAACTAAAATACTATTAGTATTATAATTTTTATTAAAAACATCTACTTTTATTAGAATTGTTAAATTTACAAAATACATATAACTATATAGTTAATTAAAAAATTAAATTTATAATAAATATTTTATTAAGTCATAATTAGATCTTATCTAAAGATATCATTGAGTTATTAAATAATAATTAAAAATTAATTTTTATCAAAATAATACTAAATTATTTTTAGTGTATTTTACTTGAAATACATAAACTTGCTATATAAATACAGTATATTTTATTTACAAATAATATTAATATTATAGAATATAATAATATATATTGACAAATACTATGTTAAATAATAATTAAATATTAATTTATTATGCTGAATTAACTATATCTAATTCAATTAATATATCATGTGTCAATAAAATATGTTAATATTATTGATCAATATATAATTTAATTCAAAATATTAGATATATATTTCATTAACGATATAATATGATATATGTTCCATCTACTATTAATATATCTATATTTATTTAATTTCTCTAATATTTTTTAAAGATAATAAAATAATATTTAAAACTTTATTGAAACAAATATATTTATATTGTTAATAATTTACTAAATATTTTTTAAATAACTAATTATAATATTTAATACATTTATTAAGTTAATAATAATTAATAACTAATATGATAATGCAATTTATAATAAGGATCAGTAAGAAAATATATTTTTATATAATTATGATTACATACGTTCTACAGTTTCTATACCTAATGTATTTAAACCTATTTTTAATGTTTTAGCAGTTAGAGATGCTAATTGCAAACGACTATCATACTGTTCTTTATTTTTAGCAGTAAGAATAGGACATTGTTCATAAAAAATAGAAAATAAAGCTGCTAAATTATATAAATAAGTACACATTACATGAGCAGCACCTTCGCGAGCTACTTGTATAATAGTTTCTTCAAACTGAATTAAACAAACTGCTAAATATTTTTCATGATCTTCAGTAAGAATAATATTACTATTTAACCAATTATTATAAAAATTAACTCTTTTAAATATGGAAGATATACGAGTATAGGCATATTGAATATATGGTGCAGTATTTCCTTCAAAAGTAAGTATATTATCCCAATTAAAAATATAATTAGTAGTACGATTTTTTGATAAATCTGCATATTTTATAGCACCAATACCAACTATTTCAATAATTTGTGATAATTCTTTACCACTCACTTTTGGATTTTTTGTAGATATTAATTGGCCTGCACGCTTTATGGCTTCATCCAAAAGATCTGATAGTTTAATATTACTACCAGAGCGAGTCTTAAAAGGTTTACCGTCTTTATCTAGCATCATACCAAACATATGGTGCTCAAAACTAACTGATTCCGGTACATAGCCTGCTTTACGTACAATGGTCCAAGCTTGTATAAGATGTTGCTGTTGACGAGAATCTATATAATATAATACACGATCAGCATTTAAAGTTTCATAACGATATTTTGCACAAGCAATATCACTAGTTACATACAAATAACCACCATCTTTTTTCTGAATAATTACTCCCATAGCATTTCCTTTTTTATTTTTGTATTCATCTAGAAACACTACTACTGCACCTTCTTTGTTAATAGCTAGACCCTTTTTTTTAAGATCATCTACTATTTCTGGTAACATATTATTATATAAACTTTCTCCCATAATATCATTTTTTGTCAAAGTAACATTTAAACGATTGTAATTTATTTGGTTTTGTGACATAGTAATATCGACTAATTTGTGCCAAATTTTTCGGCAATATTTTTCTCCTTTTTGTAATTTTACAACATAAGAACGTGCGCTTTCAGCAAATTTAACATCATGATCATATTTTTTTTTAGCTGCACGATAACAGGATTCCAAATAAGCTAGATCCATATCATTGATATCTTGACTTTGCATATTTTTAATATAAGCTATTAACATACCAAATTGTGTTCCCCAGTCACCAACATGATTAGCTCGTATGACATTATGTCCAAGGAATTCTAATGTACGTACGGATGCATCACCAATAATAGTAGAACGCAAATGACCAACGTGCATTTCTTTAGCTATATTAGGAGAAGAGTAATCAACTATAATAGTTTGTGGTGTAATACGTGTAATACCAAGATGATCATCTGCTAAAGCAAATTTAATCTGTTTTGCTACCCATTGATAATCCAGAGAAATATTAATAAAACCAGGACCTGCTATTTCAATATTACTAGCAATACTATCTATATTTAAATTTATTAATACCTGTGTTGCTAGTTGTCGAGGTGCAATACCCATCTGCTTAGCTATAGACATAATACCATTTATTTGATAATGGCCAAATTTCCCTTTTAAAGATTTTCGCACTAAAGCTTTACTATTAATAGGAGCTCCTATATTTTCTAATGCCTTTGTGACTTTAATAGAGATTATTTCTTGAATATTCAAATGTTTACCTTAAAGTTATTATGTTATAAATATATAATTAATAATTACAAATAAAATACAAATTTACAATATAAATCTATATATGTATTTATCTTGTATATATTGTGCAATAAATATAATATTACTTAGTTTAGTAGTTAATAATATATGAATTATATCTTTATATTTATAATTTAAATAAAATACATAAGAAAAAATTAAATTTTAGTAAAAGAGAAATTACTGTATTATTCTATTGACAAAATATTAAATTAATAATATCAGATAAAAAATTAATTACATACTGACATAAAATGTAAAACATCTAAATTTGTAATCATAATCTCATTATTTCTATATTATAAATCATATAAACAATGAGTATGTAGTGTAATATTATATTAATATAATTTCTTAATTATAGAATTTATAGATTGTATAATATTATTTTATTACACATTATCTCCATAATTTAAAAACATTGTGTATCTTTAATTTAATACTCATTGTTTAATATTGGAGTAGCAATGAATCAAAAAAAAAAATATATAGATAAAGAACTTAGTTGGTTATCATTTAACGAAAGAGTTTTACAAGAAGCTGCAGATGAAAATAATCCTTTAATTGAGCGTATGCGCTTTTTAGGTATTTATTCTAGAAATCTAGATGAATTTTATAAAGTTCATTTTGCCGATCTAAAACGACGTGTTCTTATAAGAAAAGAACAAGATTTATCTGGTAATTTAAGTAGCTTGCTTCAAAAAATTCAAGACAAAGTTCTTAAAAATGATCAAGATTTTGACTGTTTATATAATAAATTATTATTAGAAATGGCACATAATAATATTTGTTTAATTAACGAACAACAACTATCGACAAACCAACAAATATGGCTTCGTAAATACTTTAAAAATAATTTAAAACAACATATTATACCTATTATAATCAATCATACAACTAATTTAATATCTTTTTTAAAAGATGACTATACTTATTTAATTGTCGAAATTATTAATGATTATAAAATTATTTATGCTCTACTTGAAATCCCATCTGATAAAGTAGAACATTTTATTATTTTGCCTTCAGAAATACCGCATCTACACAAGCCTATTATTTTAGTCGATAATATTTTACGCTATTGTTTGGATGATATTTTTAAAGGTTTTTTTGATTATAATAGAATAAATGCATATTCTATGAAAATGACTCGTAATGCCGAATATGATTTAATGATGGAAATGGAATCTAGCTTGATGGAGCTAATGTCATCTAGTTTAAAACAACGACTAACTGCAGAACCGGTTAGATTAGTTTATCAACGTGATATGCCTAATAAGTTGGTAGAATTACTACGACATAAATTAGGCATTTCTTCTTACGATTCAGTAGTTGCTAGTAATCGTTATCATAATTTCAAAGATTTTATAAAATTTCCAAGTATAGGTGCAATTCATTTAATAAATAAACCCCTACCTCGTTTACGAAATATCTGGTTTGATCAATTTCGTAATGGATTTGATGCTATTCGCGATCATGATGTTTTACTATATTATCCATATCATACTTTTGAACATGTTTTAGAATTATTACGTCAAGCTTCATTTGATCCTAATGTTCTAGCAATAAAAATTAATATTTATCGTGTAGCTAAGGATTCTCGTATTATTAATTCTATTATTTATGCCGCTCATAATGGAAAAAAGGTGACCGTTGTAGTAGAATTACAAGCACGTTTTAACGAAGAAGCCAATATCTACTGGGCAAAACGTTTAACTGCAGCAGGCGTACATGTACTTTTCTCTGCTCCAGGGCTTAAAATTCATGCTAAACTATTTTTAATTTCACGTAAAGAAGAAGATCATATTATTCGTTATGCTCATATAGGTACCGGTAACTTTAATGAAAAAACTGCACGCTTATATACAGATTACTCGCTTTTAACAGCCGATAATCGTATTACTAAAGAAGTAAAACGAGTATTTAATTTTATTGAGAATCCATATCGTTCAGTTAATTTTGAGCACTTAATGGTGTCTCCGCAAAACTCTCGTCGTATACTATACCAACTTATTGATCAAGAAATTATTAGCTCACAAACCGGTATAAATGCTGAAATTATATTAAAAATAAATAACTTAGTTGATCGAGGTCTTATTAGTCGTTTATATGCTGCGTCTTCTGCTGGAGTGAAAATTCGTGTATTAGTACGTGGCATGTGTTCTTTAATACCAAATATTTTAGGAGTTAGCGAAAATATTCAGGTCATTAGCATTATCGATAGATTTCTGGAACATGCACGAGTATACGTATTTCAAAATAAAGGAGATCCACTAGTTTACTTATCATCTGCTGATTGGATGACACGTAATATCGATTATCGTATTGAAGTTGCTGTATCTTTATTAGATCCAAGTTTACGCCAATTAGTATTGGATTTGTTAGAGTTACAATTTAATGATACCGTTAAAGCACGTTTACTTGATAAAGATCTTAGTAATCACTATGTTCCTCGTGGTAATCGTCGTAAATTGCGTTCTCAATTAGCAATTTATAATTACCTTAAAGCTCTTCAACAAGAGAAAATTCTTAGTAATTAAACCTTATAATTTTATTTATGTCACTAACTAATTTTAATAATAAACCAGAGGAACTTGCTGCTATAGATTTGGGTTCTAACAGTTTTCATATGGTGATTGCTCGTATTGTTCATGGCGCTCTTCAAGTTTTAGGACGCCTAAAAAAACATATACATTTAGCCAATAGACTTGATCATAATAATCTTCTTGACGAAGAAGCTATAGAAGATAGTATTACTTGCCTAGCATTATTTGCTCAACGATTACAAGGACTTCCTGCAAATAATGTCTGCATTGTTGGTACCCATGTATTGCGTCAAGCAGCTAATACACAAGAATTTTTAAAACGAGCATCTGAGGTTATACCTTATCCAATTAATATTATTTCTGGCAAAGAAGAAGCTCGTTTAATTTTTATGGGTGTAGCACACACACAACCGGAAAAAGGATGTAAATTAGTAATAGATATTGGCGGAGGTTCCACTGAAATAGTTATTGGTAAAGATTTCTATCCAATATTAATAGAAAGTTGTCAAATGGGTTGCATAAGCTTTGCACGTCAATTCTTTCCAAACGGTTATATCAATAAAAAGAACTTTCAAGAAGCACGTTTAGTGGCAGCACAAAAATTAGAACAAATAGCATGGCAATATCGTATTCAAGGTTGGCAATCGGTTCTTGGTACTTCTGGATCAATTAAAGCTATTAATGAAGCTCTAATTATCATCGGTAAAAAAGATGGACTCATTACTGCAAATCGCTTAGAGTTGTTATGTAATAAAATACTAAAGTATCAACATTTTAGTGAACTTAGATTATTGGGACTGTCAGAGGAACGTCAAGCGCTTTTTGTACCAGGTCTTTCTATTCTATGTGGTATATTTGATGCACTAGTTATTAAACAATTACGTTTTTCGGATGGCGCATTACGGGAAGGTATGCTATATGAAATGAAAGGTCGTTTTCGGCATCAAGATATTAGAATTCGTACTGCGCATAGCTTAGCGAAACACTACAATGTAGATCAAGAGCAGGCTTATAGAGTTCTTAGTACAGTAGAACAACTTTATACACAATGGCTGGTGCAGAATAGCAAATTAGCACACTCACAATTAGAAGAACTCTTAAAATGGGCAGCTATACTACATGAAGTAGGTCTTAGCATTAACTATAACGGTATGCATCGTCATTCTGCTTATATTATTCAACATACTAGTTTACCAGGATTTAATCAGGAACAACAAATATTACTAGCAACATTAATGCGCTGCCAACGTAAAAGTATAAAATTAAATGAATTACCACATTTAATTCTTTTTAAGAAAAAACAGTATATTCCGCTAATTCAAATTTTAAGACTTGCTACATTACTTAATAATCAACGTCAATCTACTATTATTCCTAACTCATTAACATTGGAAACTAATAATTTTTGTTGGATATTACGCTTTCCCATGGGATATCTAGAACAAAATCAGCTGATACAAATAGACATCAATAAAGAGCAATTATATTGGAAACAGATAGAAGGACAGTATTTATTAATACAAGAACAAATTTAAATAAATATTAAATATTTAATTTTATAAATCTATAATACTAAAAATTTATTTTCAATATATGCTTAATACAAGTATATTAAATTCATATACTATTATAGTTATATATTAGTAATGTATAAAAAATATTTACAATATGTAAATTACATTATTAATCTATCAAGATATGTATATGTTACATTAAATAAAATATTATACATATAATATAATTACAAATTACACATTAATATACAATTAGATATATTATCATGAATAAAATTATTTTAATAACACTGCAATACTTATAAATAATTAGGAATTTTATTATATAGTACGATAATAAAATATATAGCTATTAAATAATTATTTATTAAAAATATAGCTCAAAAACTAGTAATGTAATTGTATGTATACTCTAAAGATAATAATTATATGATATTACTATATATATTTATATAACAAGGTAATGTACTAATAAAAAATATTTTAAATATATTACTTTTTAACTAAAATTATATTAATAAAAGAAAAAATATTTTTTAATATTATTTAAAATAATATTTGTAATTATACATTACTTATTAAGAACACTATCAATAATGTTATTATTAATATTTCAGTATTTATATATTATTATATTTATTAAAATATAATTCTTTATAAGAATTCTATATTTTATATAAGTCAATAATTTACTAACCTTATTTATTATAAGAATAATACATTTTAAATAGGAAAATGAATATTATATATATTTAATATATTACTTAAAGTATTTAATAAATTTTCATAAAATGATTCTAAATAAATAATATAAAGATATATTTATTATAAGTTTATAAACTAATTCATAAATAGATCTTAACATTAAAAATCTTTTATATACAATAAATATATTATTTAATATTTAACTTAAAATACTAATTTTATATTAAATAATTACAATTTAAAAAAAATAAAAAGATGTCATAATAAATCAAAACATTTTACAAGAAATATATATAATAAATACTACTATATTTACTAGACTTTTATTAAATAATAAACTAAAAGTTTAGTGATATTATATATATGTATAAGTAATACTTTAAAATACTAAATCTTGGAACTTAAAAGATGTATAAACAGATTAGGTTAGTTACGATAGGTATTTTATATACTATTAATGTAATAGGGTGTAATAGCATACCTATTAAACATAATTTAATAGATCGTGGTACTTATATGGTTGAAACTAGTCATTTATCACAGAGCATAGATGAAAGAATACGTTTTTTATTTTTACACTATACAGCTGAAGATTTTCATGCATCACTTAAAACATTGACTAATCAACATGTTAGTGCACATTATTTAGTGCCTGCTAATCCATCAAAAAATAATGGTAAATATGTAGTATGGCAATTAGTACCGGAACATCAACGAGCATGGCATGCCGGAGCTAGTTCATGGCGTGGGCGCACTAACTTAAATGATACTTCTATTGGCATAGAAATAGAAAATAAAGGTTATATAGAAAGTATACTAGGACGAATGTGGTTACCCTATAATATTAAACAAACAAACTTAGTAATTGCGTTAAGCAAAGATATAGTGCAGCGTTATGCTATTTTACCACAAAATGTTGTAGGACATATGGATATAGCACCACACAGAAAACTTGATCCAGGACCATTGTTTCCATGGAAACAACTTGCTGAACAAGGTATTGGTGCGTGGCCAGATCAAAAAACAGTTGATAAATATCTCGCTATGCGCTCAAAAGATCAGCCAACAGATTTATTTACATTACAAAATAAACTAGCATCCTATGGATATGATATTATACCAAACGGTATCAATAACACTGCATCTCATAATGTTATTGCTGCATTTCAAATGCATTTTAGACCTGCAAATTTTCGAGGATTGCCTGATGCAGAAACAGAAGCTATTGTAGATGCACTATTAGAAAAGTACGGTAGCATTCCATAATAAACTTTTTATAAAGTTAAATATTATTTTAGTAAGTAGATTATTAATAATAATATCTTTATAAGCAATATATTATAAACATAGTCAATATATTAATACAATGAATATATTTATCGTATGCTATATAACTTATATTAAGTTATATAAAAATATTTCACTACATAAGGTATAAATATTTTTATATTAATTATTCAGTAATATATTTAAAAATAACATATAGCTAAATTTACCTAAATATTATATATTTTTACTCAAATCTTGAGCTTTCTTTGTTAATAAAGAATTACTATTTATTATACTTATAGAGTAATAATATTAAATAACTAATATAAAAAATAAATATATATTAAATTTATTATTATAATATAAAATTTTTATATAGATATTCTATATTTTTAATCAAATTGTATTTTATATATTTGTTTAGTATTTACAGTACAACTTTATTGATTGTATAAAATTATTACATATATAAAAATATTAGATTAAATTTAAATAAATATCATGTAGATATTCAATTTGTTACTAAAAATTTACTAATTAATAATTAAATGTTGTTTATATTTTTTATATACAATATCTTTACTATAATTATTTAATAAAATATATTAAATTTTATTTTATACAGATCAAATATATATTATTATTTGTAATATAATATTTATTTAAAAATAGTAGAATTTTTTATAGAAATATCACAATTATGATAAACTACCTGTACATCATTACATGCTTCTAACATATTAATTAAATGTATTAACTTAGATGTCTTTTCTCCATCTATTTTTAATTTAGCAGCTGGAATCATAAAAAATTTAGATAATACAGAAACTAAACCAATAGTATATAATTTATTTTTTACTATATCTAATATTTTCCATGGGGTTAAAATATCAATAGAACCATCAGTATAAGTTATTAAATCATCAGCTCCTGATTCTAAAGCAGCATACATTACCATTTCTTCATCTACAGGTGGTGCATAAGAAATAATTCCTTTTTTAGTAAATAAATGAGAAACTGAACCATAATCTCCTAGATTACTATTATTTTTCATAAAAGCATGACGTACTTCAGCTACAGTACGATTACGGTTATTACTTAAACATTCAACCATTATAGCTATACCACCAGGTCCATATCCTTCATATATAATGGTCTCTAGAGTTATATCATGATCGCTACTCATGCCACGGGCAATAGCACGATTTAAGGTATTACGATTTATGTTATTTAAAAGCGCTTTATCAATAATAGCGCGTAGACGTGAGTTTATGCGAGGATCTCTACCGCCTAATTTTGTAGCAATAACTAAATCACGAATAATTTTAGTAAAAATTTTACCTCTCTTGCAATCTTGTATAGCTTTTCTATGTTTAGTATTTGCCCACTTACTATGACCTGCCATATTTTACTCCGGTAACCCAGTATATTTCATAAAAATATATTTTTATACTTTATTTATTATCTCATGTAATGAATTACAACTATGTTAATCTATCTTAATTAATTATATTAAATCATAAATAAATAAGTCAGTTACTATTTTTAGTATACGGAGTTATTAAAATTTATTTAAAATAAAATTTTTAATATATTATGCTTAATTAGATATATATAATAATTTTATGTAATATTTTTGATATAATAATACAAAACTAGTACATATATTATATTAGTAATACAAACAAATAAAATTTAATGTACTTAAATATGCTTATAAACAATTTTTATATTAAATAATATTTATTAACTATTTATATAAAATATAGCTTATTTTTTTATTAAAATAAGGCTATTTGCTAATTATTATAAATAATTATTTCTTAAATTATATTAAATACTGATGACCAAATAAGTGCTCATATATAAATAAACAATTACAATAATAAATATTATATTAATTATTAATCAACATTTAATGTTCTTAGTTATTTTCTGTAAAGATAGCAAGTTTCTGCAGAAATAGATTATTAATAAAACTTGGCGCGTCAGTCAAAGGATCAGAAGCAGTTGTTGTTTTAGGAAATGCAATAACATCACGTATGTTGTTGGTACCAGTTAACAACATAACTAGACGATCTAAACCAAATGCTAAGCCTGCATGTGGAGGTGTACCATATTTAAGAGCTTCTAATAGGAAATTAAATTTATTATACTGTTCATTTATAGTAATACCAATAATATCAAATATAGTTTTTTGCATTTCTCTGTTATGTATACGTACAGAACCACTACCTACTTCATAACCATTAATTACCATATCGTATGCATTAGCAATTGCGCATATAGGCTGCTCTTTTAGAGCAGCTAAAGAAAGATCTAATGGTGCAGTAAACGGATGATGCATGGCGACTAATTTACCTTCTCCATCATCTTTAAATAATGGGAAATCAATAACCCATACTGGCGTCCAACTATCTTTATTGATTAAGTTTAGATCACAACCTATTTTTAATCGTAATGCACCCATAGCATTAGTAGCTATTTTACTAGTATCTGCACACAGGAAAAGGATGTCTTGATTACATGCATTAGTACGATTAATAATTAATTCTAAAACTTCATTTGTTAAAAATTTATCAATAGGACTTTGAATTCCTTGGATACCTGTAGAGATATTATTGATTTTAATCCATGTAATACCTTTAGCGCCATAAGTGCATACAAAATTATTATATTGATTAATAATATTACGTGTGAAATGTTTATGTCCTGGTACGCGTAGTGCAATAACGCGACTGTTAGTATTGTTTGCTGGACCTGCCAAGAATTCTAAATTAATTTTGTTTACTAAATCAGCAATATCTATTAACTTTAACGGATTACGTAAATCTGGTTTATCAGATCCATAATAACGCATGGCTTCAGAAAAAGTTATAACAGGAAATTTAATTAATTTAATGCCTTTAATTTCCCACCATAAAGAACGTATCAATTCTTCCATTAATTCACGTACTTGTTCTGCACTCATAAAAGAAGTTTCTACATCAATTTGAGTAAACTCAGGTTGACGGTCAGTACGTAAATCTTCATCACGAAAGCACTTAACAATTTGATAATAACGATCAAAACCAGAGATCATGAGCAATTGTTTAAATAGTTGTGGAGATTGTGGTAATGCATAGAACTTATTTTTATGAATACGACTAGGTACTAAATAATCACGAGCACCTTCAGGAGTTGCTTTTGTTAATATAGGAGTCTCAATATCAAGAAAACCATGACTATCCATAAAATAACGTACAAATGCAGTAATGCGTGCACGAATTTTAAAAAACTGTGCTATTTCTGGACGACGCAGGTCAATATAACGATATTTTAAACGAATAGTCTCACTGTTATTTTTATCTACGTTCAACGGTAAAGGATCAGAACGATTAATGATAATAAGATCATTGCCACGTACTTCTATTTCTCCAGTAGATATTTTTAATTTTTTTTGGTTATCTGGACGTATATGTACTGTACATTTAATTTGTACGCAAAATTCATTACGTAACTCTAAAGCTTTATCAAATATTTTTTTATCATGAGAATCAAATAATACTTGTATTACTCCTTCACGATCACGTAAATTAATAAAAATTAAACCACCAAGATTGCGTCTACTATGCACCCAACCGCAAAGTTTTACTTCTTGACCAACATGGGATAAATTTAATTGACCGCAATAATGAGTACGCATATAGATATCCTTAAATATGTTTCAATTATTCTAGCTATGTTACATTATATTAAGCAAATTATATTAATTTTATATATCCTAATTTAAATTTATAAAAATAATAAGTTTGTATTTTTTTACTTGTTACTTCACGTAAAATATTAATCTTAATTATATTGTATATAAAGCTCTTAATAAAATTTTTGTACTTTTATAGATTCAGCTAAAAAGCAAATGATCTACCACAGAAAATTTAATATTTTTTGCAAAATATAACTATACGTAAGATATATATTATAACCAACAAATGATCCGTAAAATCTACTTTCATATAATTAATTAAATTCTTATACAAACATAACTATATTATTAAGAATAATATAAATTTTATAAACATTATACTGATAATTTCAATATATTTATTGATGGTATTAGAATAATATTATTATTTTTTTTAAAATAGCCAAAGAAAATATCTATAAACATAGTTTTATCATTACATAGATATTTGTATAATTTTGGTAAATACCTTAATTGATTGCTACGATAAACAAATAACATCATTACACTAATAAAGGATATATAATTTTATTATATAAAATATATACTGTTAGACCTAATTGAATTCAATTATTTATTGTAAATATATTATATTATGAATTATTAACTTTGTTAATATTTATAGGCACATGCTAATCATAATAATTTAAATAATTACTATTAAGATTTATAATTATTAAACATTTTTATTAATTAATGAACCAAATAATAAATCTTTTATCATTAATTGTATCATTATTAATAATTAATAATTATTTTAATAATACACTATATTAGTATATTAATATTATTTTATAATAAATTTAACTAATTTTATATAAACAATAGATATTAAATATTAAAACTTAAGTATAATAATATATTATTACTGTTATTGAACAACATAATAAGATATAATTGAATTAACTATATAAAGTTTAGTAAAATATATACATTAAATTATTTATATTTAAATAAATATATTTTCAAGTATATTTTCATAATTATTATATAAAAATATTTTTTTAAGAAAATCACATATTTAATAATATTAAAAAATCTTTTAAAAAATATATTACATGAATAATATATACTTAATAAAATTAAAATTTTGAATAAATTATTATAAATATTTAACAAGTAATAAAACACTTTTAATAAAGTAACAGATTCTAAAATATATCTAAAAAAGCACAAAATATTTCATAAAATTAAAGCTAAGTTAGTAATCCATAAAAATAGATAAGACTAATATTAATAATATTAATTTAACAATTAAAATTCTTTTAAAAAAAGAAATAATATATGATATTAATAATAATTTAATATAATGATTAGTAAATATTATGCTTATAATATTTCTTAGTGTGAATATTGTTAATAATTATTTTTAGTAATTTAATTATATATAAAATAATATTATATTACTTATATTTTTATATATTTGCAAAATGATATACTCTATATAACTATCCTTTTATAAGATGGGCATATTAATTAGTAAAAATTATAATAAAAGAAATAACTTTGCATTAAGAAATAGTATAACTGCAATATATAATTATCTAATATATAATATACTTATTTTATAAAAAATAAATTGTATTATAGTAAAATATATCAAAATATTTGATTAATCATTCATTATATAACTAGATTTTAATTGATAGAAAATATTTTATTCTTATAAATTACTGTCTGACTATAAATATTTCTACATATTTTATATAACTACAGATATTCATATAAAATAAATATTAATATATTTAAAATTACGTTATTTAATAATTTCTTATTAGTGAATAATATTCTATCTTATAGAAAATATATTATATATACAATATAAAAAGATAAATTGATTATTAATTAAATTAAAATAATTAAAAGATATAGTGATCTTTTATATTAAAATGACATATATATGTATAATGAAATAAAAAAAATTATTAAATTAGCAGTTTATATGAAATTGTTAGTACAATATAATAAAAATTATCTGTAATGTAATAAATATTATTTTTTAATAGCATATTCATACTGTAAAAAATATATGCTACTTATCTATTATTGAATATTTAATATTATTGATAATAATCAATATATTTATGTATAATGTTAAATAAAATGTTATATCTTTATTATTATAATTTAATTCATAAAATATTTGTTAATATATTAATATCTATTCTAACATATATATATCACTACCTTAAATATAAAATAATAACACTATATAAATTTTATTTACAGTTATATGAAATAATTAAACATTATAACAATAGTATTATATGGCTAATTACTGTAATGCAATTACATTAATTAATAAGATATCATAAAGTGCTTTAATATTATTAATAATCCTGATATAGATATTAATTTTATTAAATAATTAATTAAATTTTTATTTAAAATACAATATATACTATATATGCTTATTATAATAAAAATCAAGATTGTTTATTATTAATATAATATTCCTTATTCTTTAGAAATAAACTATATACCATGTATTATAGTAATTAATATATTTTTAGTATCAAACATCAATTATAATATATTTATTCTTAATACTAATATATTATATGATATTAATATAATATTAATTACTATGTAAAAATAAGATATATATTAATATCTTAAATTATTTTTTATGCAATACATAATTAATGATAATTTCTAGTAACAAAAAAAAATAAATTATATATAATTTTATATATCAATAATTATATGTTATGCTTATCTGATATTTAGTTCATTATATTACAATTAGTATATTTTAATATATTAATGACAAAATTAATTTTTAATTTTATTAAAAATGTATTAATATTATTTAATAAAATATATATAATTATATAATATTATATATCCTATATTATAAAATATATTTTTTCATAACTACAAAGTAGCTATATTATGTATACATACACAATATTTGTGTAGTAAACGTGTATTTTTATAAAAATATTTTACATGTATATAAAATATATTTTAATACTACAGTATTACTCATTCAATAGTATCTGCGCAAACTTTTCTGATAAAAATATATCTATAATTATTTTTTTATATAAATAAAGAGATTTTAAAATATATTTATTTTAATTAAAGTATTTTAATAATAAATCTTCATGTATTTCAATAGATTATCTTTTTTACGTTAAAATTGATTATTTTATAATAAATATCAATATATACTAACTGTCTATATTTATTATTCTTTTGCTGCTGAATAGAATTCATATTTAAAAGTTAAGAAATATTTTGAGAGTAATTTAATCAATCAATCAATTAAACTTTGTTATTATAGACTAATGAATATTTGATACTAAACCGCTTATCTATAAAACATAAAAGTAGTATTAACATTATATTAATAATAAATTATTATTCAGTGCACACAGCAAGAAATAGGTTGTTTCGACTACATAATATAAGATATTAAATTACTAATTATTAGACGCTGTCATAAAAAATTTTTATATAACTATCGTGATTATATCTTCATATATCATAAAAATATCTTACAAGATGTTATTAGCTAGTCTTAAGAATATTACTGAAAGTCTTAAATAATACAAACTAGTTTTTTACTACGATCTATGTACTATTAATATAAATTTTAGCTTAATTCGATGGATAAAAAACTTTATGTAGATCAATCATAAAATAATAAATAAAATTAGTTACAAAATTTTTATAGTAATAGAATATTGAAATGCAGTATATGGTTTAATCTTTAATAAGATTAAGAGACCTTAGTAGCCAAGTTATACAGCATAATCATATATAGAAAAATAATTATAGGAATAAAGCTGAGTTTAGTTAAGGGATTTTTACCGAGTAGAATGTACAGAACAACTAATATATTATTAAAATTAAGTATATTTTATAATAAAATAAATGTATAATCAATTTTTTAAAATACTAAAACATTGTATCAAATATCTGTAATTTAACCTAATAACATCAATTAATGTCTATAAAATATAGATTAAATTAAGAAGAGATATTTATAATATTATAATGACTTCTTAATGTATATTAATTATTATAATAGTAGTAATAGTGATCATATTATTATAGTACTATGTTTTACATAAATTAATATGATATTTTTTATGATAACAGTATTTATTTTATAAAATATTATACATTTCACTGTTTAATAATCTTTGATATTTTTGGTTATTTAATATGCTCTGCTTTCCTGTTTGCACGTATACTATTCTAATAAAAATATTTTGTTAGATCATTATACTTAGAATGACGTGCTAATGAAACTAATTACTATCAGTAATAATCGTAATATTAAGTATTATTAATATTTATGCTGTTCAAGTTTAGATAGCATAAATATATAAATTAACTAAGATTTAATATATTATTAATATATAAATTACATGTGTTATATTTTATATGTTTTTTGAATTTATTTCTAGCAAATCCATTTATTACTATAAAGATTGAAAAGTATTATTATAGAACAAGATAAGCTGACCGTTTAATTCAATATAAATAACTAATAGTTATTTTTTATTAAATAACCTTATTTAGAAGGTTTAGTTATGCCTTATATAGCACTCATTTTATATTATGTTTATTAACGTGACTGCTGTACTATCTTTAAAAGACTACAAATAACTACAAGTAAATTAGCTATTTCTCAGGATCTTTAAATTATTATTAAAATTTACATAGAGATATATTGTTCGCAGTAAACTAATGATTTGTTAATTTAATATTAGCTTGATATATCTAAAAGATTAAAGAAATATTATCAATATAATTGATATATTATTAAAATGAAATAACATAATTTATTTAATAATTATTTACTAATAAAATTTAATAATATAGCATATATGTATTACACTGTTTATTTTATTTATATTATTAGCTGTTCTTATAGAAGAATGATATTAGTTTTAAATAGCATATATTAAATCTATTGAATAAAAAAACATGAACATCATTAACAATGATTTTATTTTTTTATTTACTAGCGTAATGTTTAAACTATTATGCTATTTGCAGAAAATTTATAAACTATACTATTTAGCGAGTTAAATATTATTTAGTAAAAGTATATATCTTAGTATATGTGCTTTTATTAATATTAAATATACCAAAATAGTATTTAATATTGATTGATTCTTACTGCTTATTATTACTATTCATAATACTGTAATCTTCTGCGGATTAGTAATTTGAATAAATACGTTTATGGTGAGTTTTCTTATGTGTTGAAAGTGTTAAGAAAATCAACATATAATTTAGTAAACACTATAATTAATTATGTATTGCCCCCATTTTAAATTGCTACTAGTAATCTGCTAATATTAATTAGACTCTTAAATTTTTTAAAATGACTAGCATCTAAAACAATAATTTTTTATGTTTTTTAAAAAATAATAATAATTAACAATTATGTACGCTTTTATTATATTTTTATCAAACAATTAATGCGTATCGAGCTATAATATAACGTAATTAATTTTACTATCTTATAATTAATTTTATGTTGGATATCTTTTATGTTATTAGAACTACTTTTTAAGTATAAAAAATCATGATATTAATAGAATTATCACTAATTTTTATAAAAATTATTTAATATATTTGTTGCTGTATATTTCTAAAGAAATATGAATTAATTATATTAATAATTTAAAACTTAAAAAAATATAAACAATATTGTTCTCTCTTTAATTACTATTTTTTTATAGCAATAAACATGAAATAATATTATATAGTATAAATTATACGCACGCATTTTTATTTAAAATATTTAGTATCTATTTTTTTAAAAAAATAATCTATTTTCTTATTTTAATAAGAAACAAAATTTAGGCTTAGCAATACATTTAAAATAAAAATTTCCTACAATTCATAAAAATTATTTAATACTATTGTACAATAGATTAGTATCTTAGAATTTTTATCTAAATTATTACTATACATTTATAATAGGTAACGTTAACTAATTATAATATCATGTTATTTATTGCATTGACAACTTGTTTTTCATTAGATAAACCTTTTCTACACTGTATACTTTTTATGAAAGTAATGTGATTTTGATCATCAGTTTATTCGCAATAGAAATAACTTGATTTATAATTTTATAAAATCTATATAATAGTAATTAATTTTATAAGAATGCTACTATATAGTGAATATTTATTTACGATCGTAGCACGGCAAGATTTACTAGATAATAATATCTAAAAGTAACAATATTTTAAATATGTTAATTGTTTTTTATTTTAAAGTAAATTTGATGTGTAGACGCAATATAAATAATAATTATTAATATAATAACAATTATGATTGAAATAATGATAAATTGATAAATCAATGTTTGCAGAAAAATAAACATATGTACTGTATATAAGTATATTAAATTATTTTATAATTCATTATAAATATTTTACATATTAGTTATATATGATGTTTATTTATTAGATTTTTTTAAAATTATAAAACAAAGTTTAATTACATATTATTATTGATCTTATCATTACATGCATAGTATATATTTTACTATATTTTTTATATACTATAGTATTTTATTATTATATAACATTATTATATTCTTCAATATAATTCATAATTTAACTTAACATTACTATCAAAATATATATTAAAGAGAATCGTATTCTTATCAAATAATTTAATGAGGAATACACATTCAATTAATAATTTTTACAATCTATAATAGATTAAAATTATGTAATCATAAAATAAATAGTTATTAAATAAAATATTAAAAATTATTTTTATATATTAATCAAAAATATATCTCATTAAATTTTTTAAAAAAATATTTTTACATCAAATTATAATTATTTAATTAATATTAACATAATTACATTAATTATTAGTTATTGTAACCAATATTTTAATAAATATATTATTAAAGTAATAAAATAATTAACTTGCATTAGTCCTATGCATTGATTAGTCAATAATAATAAATAATGCATAAAATTTTATATATAAAATATCAATTTTATTGATTACATTCAAGTAATATAGTTCTTTTATTAAAGATTACAGATAAATAATAATAACATTATTTGATACTTAGAGATATTAATAATAATTCAATGTATATGATTAATTATAATATATTATCTATGATAATAGTATTGATCATTCAGTAATATATTATATCTTAAATTTAAATTTACTAAATATCATTAAATTAATTAAATACATTAATTAAATATATTAAAGTACATGTAATATAAATTATTATTAAATTTTGTAATATATCATATATTTTAGTGCTACTAATAATTGAATAATAAAATTAACAGCTATAATAGATAAATACCAAAATAATCATATATGATTACAATAACTTAATAAAAATATAAGATTATAAAATAGTAATGTATAGAGTATAGATTGTAATAATCTTGCAAAAATATATTATATTATAATAAATATTAGCTAACTATTTACTTAAATTATATCTATAATATTTATATTACTAAATACATATTAACAATTAAAATATTTATAAAAAATACATAGCATTAAATATCCTTTAATTATTACTAATATGTAGTAACAATTAAGCCTAATCAATGTAATATTTAGATATGTTCACATAATTACCTTAATTTAAGGTATTGCATTACTTTATTATAAGATATTTTATATATTACTCATTATATTGAGTATTAATAAATAATCTTTTGTACATTAATATTTTATAACTACGTACTTCTAATAATATATATAATTTAATATTATATATATTACATAAATAAGGATTTATATGAAATGTTATGAATAATTTTGAGATACAAATGCAAATTGCTAATAATATTAAAAAATATTCACATATTATGGTCGCATTTAGTGGTGGACTTGATTCTACTGTACTACTGCATGCATTAGTACAACTACGTATCAATATTCTTCCGAATTTAAAAATACATGCAATCCATATCCATCATGGATTAAGTATGAATGCTGATTTATGGGTTAATCACTGTATATCTGTATGTGACCAATGGATGGTAAAAATAAAAGTACTATACATAACTATTGATACAACAAAATATGGCGTTGAAGCTGCAGCTCGTAAGGCTCGCTATTACGCTATTGCCAACACAATACATCATTATGAAACTCTTGTTACCGCGCATCATCTTGATGATCAATGCGAAACTTTTTTGCTTGCTTTGAAACGTGGTAGCGGGCCAACTGGCCTTTCTTCTATGGCTCATCATATGCCATTTTGTAATAACGAACATATACGTCCACTACTTAATATTAGCCGTATACATTTAGAGAAATATGCTTATTATTATAAGCTAAAATGGGTTGAAGACTACAGTAATAAAAATAATCGATTTGATCGTAATTTTATTCGCCTGCATATTATTCCTGCTTTACATAATCGCTGGCCGTATTTTTCAAAATCTGTAGCACGTAGTGCTCAATTATGTGCAGAACAAGAGAAATTACTAGATGAATTATTAAAAGAATCTTTAAAGCGATTTATACATAGCAATAAATCACTTAGTATAGAAGGTTTATTATCTATGTCTGAAATTAAAAGATATGCACTTTTACGTCGCTGGATTTCTTATTTTGATGTTATGATGCCTACTAGAACACAGATAAAAAAAATATGGTTAGAAGTTGCTATGGCTAGAAAAGATGCTCATCCAAAGCTTCAGTTAGGAACAAAACAAATTCGTCGCTACCGTAAATATCTATTTTTATTACCATTGCTACCTTCTCTAAAAGAGAGAATTATTACATGGGATCCTACAAAAATTTTATCACTACCAGACGGCCTTGGAACATTACAACTCAATGACACTACTGGTATATGTGTGCGTGTACCAAAAATAAATGAAATTATTTCACTTCGATTCGTAGTCTATGGTAAATTACGAATTAAATATCAAGTTCATGCGCAACCGATAAAAAAAATCTGGCGAGAATACAATATCCCACCATGGGAGCGCGAGAGAATACCTATGCTTTATTATAATGAGGAACTAATTGCAATTATTGGTGTCTGTATTACTCAAAGTGGTCAAGCGATACCTAATAAACCATTTTGGTATATAAAATGGGTAAAAAACTTTATATAAATATTTTGTATATTACAATATATTTTTTATTTAATTTGTAAACACATTCTTACTAATTAATATTTTATATTGTTTTTTATTTTAAAATAAGTGATTTTATACAAATTTTAATTAAAATATGTATAAATTTATATCTTATATCAAACAAATATTTTATATTTTTAGTACAGAGTTACACACACATATATTTTATGTGTAATGTAACCCTTAATTTTATGCTTTTATATAACTAATATAATAAGTGTTATAATCGTTAATATAGAAAATATAATTTTATATATAACCACTCATGCATACCTACGACAATATTCACATAAATGATGTATTATTATATATATAGAATATTGCATAATTATAACAATTATCATAACTAATATTTTAATTATTATAAAAAATAAAAGAATTTTAAAGTCCATTAAAACATTAAAAACATTTTGACTATACAAGATTTCTTAGAGATAATTATGAATTACTCGCAGATTCAATATAATCAATTGCTGCTTGTACAGTATTAATCTTTTCTGCTTCTTCGTCTGGAATTTCAGTATTAAACTCTTCTTCCAGAGCCATAACTAATTCAACAGTGTCAAGAGAATCAGCGCCTAGATCGTCAACAAAAGAAGCAGTATTTACTACTTCGTCTTCTTTAACACCCAATTGTTCGATAATGATTTTCTTAACGCGTTCTTCGATAGTGCTCATACTCTTAAATTTCCTATCAAAACTCGCTTTCGCGATGATTTCGTGTTTATTAAAATTGGGTAAGATAACAACTTAACTAAAAAACTAGTTAAAAAATAATCTTACGCTATTTTGTGATCATTACGCTCAAAGACGCAATTTTTTTATTTTTTAGATCATATACATGCCACCATTGACATGTAAACTCTCACCAGTGATATAGCTAGCTTGATCTGAAGCTAGAAATGCAACAGCATTAGCTATATCTTTTACATTACCTAAACGATTTATTGGTATTTGTGAAAGAATTTTAGCACGGTGTTCATCTGTTAATGCACATGTCATGTCTGTATCAATAAAACCAGGTACTACAACATTTACGGTAATACCACGAGAAGCAGTTTCTCGAGCTAGAGACTTACTGAATCCAAATAATCCTGCTTTAGCTGCTGCATAATTTACTTGTCCTGCATTACCCATACTACCAACAATAGATCCAATAGTAATAATACGGCCATAACGTTTTTTTATCATAGCTCTTATAACCGCTTTTGATAGTCGAAATACAGAAGTAAGATTTATATCCAAAATATTATGCCATTCTTCATCTGTCATACGCATTAACATATTATCTCGAACAATACCTGCATTATTAACTAAAATATCTATCTCACCAAATTCAGCACGAATCATATTTAATACGCAATCGATAGACTTTGGATCAATAACGTTCATATTATAACCTTTACCATTATTTACTAAGTAAGCACTAATATTAGTAGCACCATTATCACTTGTTGCTGTACCAGTAACAACTGCACCATGAATTACTAGAATTTCAGCAATAGCACGACCAATACCACGACTAGCGCCAGTTACTAGTGCAATTTTACCTTGTAACATTATTCTTTGTCTCCTCTGAAGTGTGCTAGCGCAAATGATAGAGATTTATAATTATTAATTGCCGTTGCTGTCATATCTGTAACAATATGTTTTGTTAAATTAGCTAAAACATTACCAGGACCAATTTCCAATAAATGTGTTACGCCTTCAGTTGCCATACGTTTTACTGATTCGCTCCAACGAACTGGACTATACATTTGGCAAACTAATGCATTACGAATTTCTTCAGGTAAAAAAGTTACTTTAACATCTACGTTATTAATAACAGCAAACTTTGGTATATTAAATGTTATTTTTTGCAAAGCTAATGATAGTTTCTGTGCTGCAGATTGCATCATAGCGCAATGAGATGGAACAGTTACTTGTAATCTGAGGACACGTTTTGCTCCTGCTGCAATACATGCTACACTAGCACGCTCAACAGCATCTTTATAACCAGCAATAACAACTTGATTTGGAGCATTGAAGTTAGCTAAAAAAACTTTTCCTTTTGGCGTCAATTCTGTGCATATATTTGAAATAATTTTATAATTAAGACCAAGAATTGCAGCCATGACCCCTGTTCCAGCAGGAACGGCTTCCTCCATAAGTTTCCCACGAAGTGCAACCAAATAAATTGCGTCTTTAAAATCAAGCACACCAGCACAAACTAATGCAGAATATTCACCTAAACTATGTCCAGCCATTATTCTAGGTAATAGACCATTATGTTGATTCCATATGTAATAAATAGCTATCGACGATGCTAGTAGTGCTGGCTGAGTATGATAAGTTATATTTAACTTTTCTGTAGGACCTTCCTTAACCAGTTTCCATAGATCGTAACCCAATACATCAGAAGCTTCAGCAAAAATTTGTTCTACAATAACAAAATTATTTGCCAGATCAGATAACATGCCAACTATTTGTGAACCTTGTCCTGGAAATACCATTGCAAATTTATATTGTTTCATATTATATGTCTGTCAAAATAATCAAAGAAAATTTATGATAATTAAAAAATGTTTATTTAGTTAATTATCAAACATATTAATTACTAAAAACGTAATAAAGCAGAACCCCAAGTAAATCCGCCACCAAAAGCCTCAAGTAAAATTAATTGATTACGTTGAATACGACCATCACGTACTGCTTCATCTAAAGCACAAGGAATTGAAGCGGCAGAAGTATTACCATGACGTTCTAGTGTAACTATTACATTATCTAATGTCATACCCAATTTTTTAGCCGTAGCACTAATAATACGCAAATTAGCTTGATGTGGCACTAACCAATCTATATCACTGATTTTAAGGTTATTAGCATTAAGAGATTCATGAACAATATGAGCTAACTCTGTTACTGCTATTTTAAAAACTTCATTACCTACCATAGTTAAATAAGAATGATTATTTTTATCACGCTGACAATATGGCAAAGTGAGCAATTCTCCGTAATTTCCATCGGCATGTATATGAGTAGATAAAATACCAACTGTATCAGAAGCACCTAATACTACAGCTCCAGCACCATCTCCAAATAAAATTATTGTACTACGATCTTGAGGATTAAGCGTGCGACTTAAAGTATCAGAGCCGATCACTAGAGCATATTTAACTGCTCCATTCTTAACATATTGCTCAGCAATACTTAGTGCATAAGTAAAGCCAGCACAAGCTGCTGCAATGTCAAATGCTGCACAACCTTTGATCCCTAACATATTTTGAATTTGGCAAGCAGCACTGGGAAAAGCATGTGTAGAGGATGTTGTCGCAACAACAATTAGGCCGATATCATTTTTATGTAGACCAGACATCTCAAGAGTATGTTGTGCAGCTGCACACCCCATAGTTGAGACGTTCTCATCAGGTGCTGCAATACGACGTTCATGAATACCAGTACGGGCAACAATCCAATCATTAGATGTTTCAACCATACGCTCTAAATCAGCATTAGTACGAACTTGTACGGGTAAATAACTTCCCGTTCCTAGAATTCTTATATACATGTACGATCATCAATTGCTCTGGAGTATATGGCATTAAGGCGTAGCATAATTTTTTGTGAAATATACCGTTGCACGGTTTCTTCGATAGCTATAGTAAATGCTCTTTTATTTGCTGCGCTATGAATTTTAATCACTATACCTTTTAATCCTATTAAATATGCTCCATTATATTTTTCAGGGTTTAAGTGACCTAAATGATGCTGCATTGTTTTTTGTGTTAAACTAGTAAATAATCTTAACCACCAAGAATAACTACGTTGATTCATTCGTAATTGCAGTAGAGAAAAAAACATACTTGCTACCCCTTCTATTGTTTTTAAAGTAACATTGCCAACGAAACCATCACAGACTAAAACATCTGTTTTACCTGTCAATAAATCATTACCTTCTAAATATCCTATATAATTTATTTCTGGCATATTTTTTAGTATATTGGCAGCTTTACGAATATTATCCAAACCTTTGTAATCTTCTTCACCAATATTTAATAGAGCCACGCGAGGTGTAATAACACCTATTATTTCTTCAGCTATTATTACTCCCATTACAGCAAACTGAACTAACATAGCACTAGTACTATAAATATTAGCACCTACATCTAAGACTACTGTTTTACTTTTTTCTTGATTTGGTAAAATAGTCATTAAAGCTGGGCGTTCAATACCTTCTATAGGCTTAAGAATTATCTTAGCTAGCCCAATTAAAGCACCAGTATTGCCTGCACTAATAATAGCTTGTGCTTTACCATCCTTTACTAAATCTAAAGCAATCCTCATTGATGTTCCTTTACTAGCACGAATTGCTTGTGCAGGTTGAGTATTATTAAAAATTACATATTCAGCAGGAACTACATGCAATCGTTGCTGAAGTGATAAAGATGTTTTAGCAATATACGGTACAATAGTATCTGGTTTGCCGACAATAAGAAGATGTAATGATGAAATAGATGCTAGCGCCTGTACAGCCGCAGGTACTGTGATACAAGGACCAAAATCCCCACTCATAGCATCTAACGCTAGAGTTAGATTAGTCAATTTTTCTCCTGGTAAATATAAGCAATATTATTTAACTATAATTTTACGACCACGGTAGAAACCATCTGTAGTCAGATGATACCGTAAATGAGTTTCACCAGAAATTTTATCAATAGAAACAACAGTAGTTGTAATAATATTATCATGTGAACGTCTCATACCACGACAAGAACGAGTTTTTTTATTTTGTTGTACAGCCATTTATTAATCCTTAGAATTAATGATAATTAAAATTACTTAATATATAAATCTATTTCATTTTTCTTTATATTTCATTCATATATTATTTAATATAATTAATTTACTATATATAATTTTAAAAATTTATATTCTCAGTACGTAGTTATTAATATAACAAAATATTAATTTTATATATTTTAAATATATTCTTACATTAAAAATGTATTGAGTACTATTTTATAAATTTACTGAACTAAATAATGCTTTATTTTAACAAATAATTAAATATTTATATAATAAGATTAATTATATAATCTTTAATCATTACTAAAAATTTATAATAGTATATTTTTAAATTCTTTTATAATATAAAATTCATGAGTATTATTGACATAAAATAAATAACTAATATTATTTTTAATAAAATATAAATAAAATTTAATAATTTTTTTCATTACGTATTTAGTGAAAGTTCAAGAGTAACAATATTAATAATAACAAAAGTAATGAGCACTCACTAATAATATTAATATACGTAACTTGTGTTATTTTTTATACAATATTATATAGTTGTTAAGCATGATAATATATGTACAATGCTTGAGAAGCAATTATATTCTTGCTTAATAAGATAACATTTTTAATAATATTTGCTATATTAATTACATTACATAGTAATCTGGTAGTAAAGAAAATTATTTTAATAATATATTCTTGTCATTATTAATGATCTTATCTTTATAAGATTTATTCAAAGATATAAATATTATTTTATAGTATATTAAATACATCATACACACTTTATAATTAAAAATGTATATTAAGCAATTTAAGAATTATAGTTATTTATTCATATTTATAAATAATAATATAAAGATTTGTATTAAAAAATGACTATTTATTAAATAAATAAAAAATATTAAATTATAGCTTGACTTCAGAATGAGAAGTCGTATTCTATTCTAGAAGTAAATAAAATTTTTAAGATTTTTATAAAGAAATAAAAAATTAAAAAAATAATTAAACATTATTGTAATTATAAAAAATAAATAGTTTGTTAATTTTTTTTAAAAAATATGACTTTAATAACAATTACACTATATTATCTAATAAAAGTTAACATAATAATCAATAAAATAATTTTTTATAACATATCATGCAATTATTGCTTTACACTAAAAAATATCTGAAGTAATATTAACAAAATATATTACTTAATTAGTTTTCCAATTTATTTTTAGATTACAAGATATTGAAAAATATTAGTTTATATTTTTTAAAATACTTTAACTTAGATTTAAATAGTAAACTAAATAATTAATATCTTTTAATATCTTTAAAAGATTGCTCTTTAACAATTTAAACAAGCTTAATTTATAATTTTATGTAGTCATCTATAAATATACAATCTACATTAAAAAGATCTCAATTTATAAGTAATATGTATTGAATATATTACAATAAATTTATAAAGAAACATCTTTGGGTTGTGAGGTTAAGTGAATAAGCGTACACGGTGGATGCCTAGGCAGTCAGAGGCGATGAAGGACGTGTTAATCTGCGATAAGCGTCGGTAAGCTGATATAAAGCGTAATAACCGATGATCTCCGAATGGGGAAACCCAATGCAATAAATTGCATTATTATTAAGTAAATAAATAGCTTAATAAGGCGAACCAGGGGAACTGAAACATCTAAGTACCCTGAGGAAAAGAAATCAACCGAGATTCCCAGAGTAGTGGCGAGCGAACGGGGAAAAGCCCAGAACCTAAATCAACTTATATATTAGAGGAAAGGTCTGGAAAGTCCTGCGATACAAGGTGATAGCCCCGTACTTTAAAATACATATGTTGTGAGTTCGATGAGTAGGACGAGACACGTGAAATCCTGTCTGAAGATGGGGGGACCATCCTCCAAGGCTAAATACTCGTGATCGACCGATAGTGAACTAGTACCGTGAGGGAAAGGTGAAAAGAACCCCGCGAGGGGAGTGAAATAGAACCTAAAACCGTGTACGTACAAGCAGTAGTAGCACCTTTGTGGTGTGACGGCGTACCTTTTGTATAATGGGTCAGCGACTTATATTTTGTAGCAAGGTTAACCGTATAGGGGAGCCGTAGGGAAACCGAGTCTTAACTGGGCATCAAGTTGCAAGATATAGACCCGAAACCCGGTGATCTAGCCATGAGCAGGTTGAAAATTAGGTAACACTAATTGGAGGACCGAACCCACTAACGTTGAAAAGTTAGGGGATGAGCTGTGGATAGGGGTGAAAGGCCAAACAAACTTGGAAATAGCTGGTTCTCTCCGAAAACTATTTAGGTAGTGCCTCGTGTATCACCTTTGGGGGTAGAGCACTGTTTCGACTAGGGGGTCATCCCGACTTACCAACTCGACGCAAACTCCGAATACCGAAGAGTGTAATCACGGGAGACAGACGCCGGGTGCTAACGTCCGACGTCAAAAGGGAAACAACCCAGATCGCCAGCTAAGGTCCCTAAAATTAGCTAAGTGGGAAACGAAGTGGGAAGGCAAAAACAGTCAGGAGGTTGGCTTAGAAGCAGCCATCCTTTAAAGAAAGCGTAATAGCTCACTGATCGAGTCGTCCTGCGCGGAAGATGTAACGGGGCTAAACTATGCACCGAAGCTGCGGCAATAAATAATAATATTGTTTATTGGGTAGGGGAGCGTTCTGTAAGCCTAAGAAGATAGTTTGTAAAGGCTATTGGAGGTATCGGAAGTGCGAATGCTGACATGAGTAGCGATAAAGGAGGTGAAAAGCCTCCTCGCCGTAAGCCCAAGGTTTCCTGCGCAACGTTCATCGGCGTAGGGTGAGTCGGTCCCTAAGGCGAGGCAGAAAGGCGTAGTCGATGGACAACAGGTTAATATTCCTGTACTTAATTTTACTGCGAAGGGGGGACGAAGAAGGCTAGGCTATCCAGGTGACGGTAGTCCTGGTTTAAGCATGTAGGAGGTTAGAATTGGTAAATCCGTTCTTTCATTAACTCTGAGATGTAATGACGAATCACTACGGTGATGAAGTAGTTGATGCCCAACTTCCAAGAAAAGCCTCTAAGCTCTAGGTAATATTAAATCGTACCGCAAACCGACACAGGTGGGCGGGATGAGTATTCTAAGGCGCTTGAGAGAACTCGGGAGAAGGAACTCGGCAAATTGGTACCGTAACTTCGGGAGAAGGCACGCTAACATGTAAGTAAAATTCCTCGCGAATCAAGCTGAAGTTAGTCGAAGATACCAGCTGGCTGCGACTGTTTAATAAAAACACAGCACTCTGCAAACACGAAAGTGGACGTATAGGGTGTGACGCCTGCCCGGTGCCGGAAGATTAAATGATGGGGTGCGAGCTCTTGATTGAAGTCCCGGTAAACGGCGGCCGTAACTATAACGGTCCTAAGGTAGCGAAATTCCTTGTCGGGTAAGTTCCGACCTGCACGAATGGCGTAACGATGGCCACACTGTCTCCTCCCGAGACTCAGCGAAGTTGAAGTGTTTGTGATGATGCAATCTACCCGCGGCTAGACGGAAAGACCCCATGAACCTTTACTGTAGCTTGACACTGAATATCGCATATTAATGTGTAGGATAGGTGGGAGGTATTGAAGTCTAGACGCCAGTCTATATGGAACCAACCTTGAAATACCACCCTTTAACGTTTGATGTTCTAACTCTAGTCCCTTATCGGGATTGAAGACAGTGTCTGGTAGGCAGTTTGACTGGGGCGGTCTCCTCCCAAAGTGTAACGGAGGAGTACGAAGGTACGCTAAGTACGGTCGGAAATCGTGCTGATAGTGCAATGGCATAAGCGTGCTTAACTGCGAGACCGACAAGTCAAGCAGGTGCGAAAGCAGGTCATAGTGATCCGGTGGTTCTGTATGGAAGGGCCATCGCTCAACGGATAAAAGGTACTCTGGGGATAACAGGCTAATACCGCCCAAGAGTTCATATCGACGGCGGTGTTTGGCACCTCGATGTCGGCTCATCTCATCCTGGGGCTGTAGCCGGTCCCAAGGGTATGGCTGTTCGCCATTTAAAGAGGTACGTGAGCTGGGTTTAAAACGTCGTGAGACAGTTTGGTCCCTATCTGCCGTGGGCGTTGGAAGTTTGAGAGGGGCTGCTCCTAGTACGAGAGGACCGGAGTGGACGCATCACTGGTATTCGGGTTGTCATGCCAATGGCATTGCCCGGTAGCTACATGCGGAAAAGATAAGCGCTGAAAGCATCTAAGCGCGAAACTTGCCTCAAGATGAATCTTCCCTGAGACCTTTGAGTCTCCTAAAGGAACGTTTAAGACTAAGACGTTGATAGGCTGGATGTGTAAGCATAGCAATATGTTGAGCTAACCAGTACTAATGATCCGTGAGGCTTAACCTCACAACACCTAAGATGTTTTAATTAAGAGAGCATTACAAAAGTAAGCTTGTTTTATAAATTTCATTAATATAATTCAATGTATTTTATACATTAGTTAATTCAATTAATTAATAAATTTGCTTGGCAGCAATAGCGCAGTGGTCCCACCTGATCCATGCCGAACTCAGAAGTGAAACGCTGTAGCGCCGATGGTAGTTTGGGGTTTCCCCATGCGAGAGTAGGACACTGCCAAGCTACCATAAATTAATAAAAAACCTAAGCTCTACTTACAAAGAAATATAAGTAGGAGCGGTAGTTCAGTTGGTTAGAATACCTGCCTGTCACGCAGGGGGTCGCGGGTTCGAGTCCCGTCCGTTCCGCCATTTATTTTCTTACATCTTTTATATATATCATCTTAGTCATAATAATACATTTATATATGTTTCACTGATATTAACAAAGTGATATAATCAATCTTATATAAGAATAAGATAAATATTCGTATATAATATTAATATACTAATAATTCCTTTGTAAAAATGTATAATTGCTTTATCATAATCTTATATTTACTGCGTAATATACAAAATATGTCTAATCAGAATAATAGCTTAATATCTCTTAAAGATATTACAGTAAGTTTTAATAATCATATTGTACTTTCTCATATATCACTAAAATTAATACCAGGACGTATAATTACGCTTTTAGGGCCAAATGGTGCGGGAAAATCTACACTAGTACGTGTCGTACTAGGTTTAATTAAACCTACTTATGGTTCAATTATTACTGCAAACAATTTAACTATTGGTTATGTCCCTCAAAAATTACACTTAGATACCACTTTACCATTAACTGTTAGTCGTTTTATGCGACTACGTCCAGAGGTAAAAAAAAAGATATATTACCTGCACTAAAACTTGCTAATGCAGACCATCTTTTACATTTACCAATGCAACAATTATCAGGAGGAGAAAATCAACGTATCTTATTAACACGTGCTTTACTTAATAAACCAGATTTATTAATATTAGATGAACCAACAACAGGTATTGATATTAACGGTCAAATTGCTCTATATGATTTAATTCATCAATTCAGACAAAAAATTAATTGTTCTGTTTTAATGATTTCTCATGATTTACATTTAGTGATGGCTAAAACAGATGAAGTACTATGTTTAAATAATCATATTTGTTGTTCTGGAACACCTGAAATGATTTCTAAGCATCCTGAATTTATTGCTATGTTTGGCAATTATGGGGCTAATCAGTTAGCTATTTATCGTCATAATCATCATTAATGATTAAGTTATAAGAACAATAAAATTTTATGCTCAAAAACATAAAAATTATTAGTTAAGTAATATAAAATATTTTATTTTCATACTAAGTAACTTTATGTTTAGATAACAAGTAAGAGTATAATAATACTATTAGTATTACATATACAATAAATATATATGTATATATTACTATTAATCTAAAATATACAAAATATTTTATTATTTATTTTAATTACTTATATTATTAATATATAATGTTTATTTTAAAGTAAAATATACTCATTATAAATAATTTATAATACAATTATATTGTTATACTTACATATGATTATTCAATATAATTGAATAAGATATAATTAAACAAGATATATGTATATAATACAAAATTTATTATATACATAATTATTCAATTATTATAACTAATATTATATATATAATATATATTTATATTATGATAAATACAATTATTTTTATATATAAAAATATCTAAAATAATATAAATCTATATAACTGTATTTTTATATTGAGCAAATAACTTATATATTAGTAATACTTTAATTATTATTAATATAAAATATATGTCTCTTATCATTTTTATAAAAAATTATATTTTATATCTACTGTGCAATAAAGTAGCTACTTTAATAAATAATATTTTATTAATCTATCAATAAAATATTATTTTCTAATATCTAAATACATGAAATAATACCATATTAAATATTCTTAATAAAAAATTAATTATATATAACTATAGTATATTTATTTTTTAAAAAATATAAATTAATACTTATACTAAATTAATGATATTAATAGTATTATCATAGAATAACAATGTATATAATTATTAATTGCATATAAAAATAATTATTAAGTAATAAAATATTTACTATAATATATATATAAATTTACTGATTAAAAATCAATATTATATATATTTAAGTATATAATGACAACATTCTTAACAAATAATTTTAAAAAACTCATAAATAAATATATAATATTTTTAATTGTGTTTAATGTTATATAATTAACTTAAATTTTTTTTAAATAATGCTCAAACCAACTTTTTAAAATTATTACTGCTGAAATATTATTTATTATATTTTTATCTAAAAAACGATAACTAATATTATTGTCGTCAGTAATTATATAAGATTTAGCCTCTATGGTACTAAAACGCTCATCATGTAAAATAATATCTACGCCAAAACGACCATGAATGCGATTAGCAAATTTACGTGCTTGAGCAGTAATTAATTGTTCTGTACCGTCTATATTGAGTGGTAAACCAACAATAACTAAATTTATTTGCCACTCTTTTAAAATATTTTCTATTTTAGACCAATTAGGTGATCCTTGATAAGCTCTTAATGAACAAAACGGATGTGCTATACCTATCATTTTATGTCCAATTGCAGAACCAATATTTTTTGTGCCAAAATCAAAAGCAATCACAGTATCATTGCTCATTAAGCATGTCCCATAGAAGTTACTATCTTACGAATATCTACACCAATTTTTTTAGAAGCCGCAATCCAACGTTCTGAAATAGGAGTATGAAATATTAATGTAATATAAGCTTCTACGGTAAGCCAAACATTATCTAATAATTCTTGTTCTAATTGGCCCGCATCCCATTTACAATAACCAAGAGCTATAAGAATATTTTTTGGTTGATGTGTTGTTCCTAAAGTTTCTAGTACATCGCAAGAAGTAGTCATCATACATTCAGTAGATATTGTAATACTAGAGTTAAAATTTGATTGTGGAGTGTGTAGTACAAAACCTCTATCTTCAGATAATGGTCCACCACAAATTATTGGTTTATTTAAAATATTATTTATATTATTTAGTTCTGGAGTAATTTTAAGAGTTTTTAATAACATCTCTATAGTAAGATGTTCTAACGTTCTATTAATAACTAAACCCATTGCTCCTTTATTAGTATGTTCACATATATAAATTACTGTGTATTTAAAACTACTTTCCTGTATAGAAGGCATGGCTATAAGAAAATGATGCACTAAATTCATTTTATTAATATAACTCACTATATTCATTTATTTTTTACTATATAATATACCAACGTAATTTACTATTAATATCAAAATAATAAAATATAATTATTTTATTACAATATAAGCATAAAATAAATATAATTTTTATAAAAAAATAATTATTTAATAACTTTTAAGTCAATTAATTATTTTTTATAAAAAATTGATATAAAACATTAAAATTATTAATTTTTAAATGCTTAAAAAATAATTTAAATTTATTATTATAATTTGCTAATAAAATTATATTTTTTATTCATAAAAATTAATTAATACATAAAAATAAATATAAATATATAATACTAAAATATAAATATGATACCTTTAATTATAATAAATTTAATTCAACAAAAATCACTTAAAATAAATAACACATCAATATATACATGGATATAAAATATATATTATTAATACTTTAATCATAACTTATTTAATGTAAGTTTTACATTTAAACAAATAAAAATTATACTTTCTATAATATTAGCGTATGTTTAATGTTATGATTTATTATGATTATCATATTTTAAAACAATTAGATACTTATAATGTATTTTTTTATACAGTATAGTATGATACTTATTCAATATATAAGACATAATCTTAATATATAACATATTTATAACAGTCATATAATAAGAGCTAGTAATAAAAAGTAATAATATAATATTATTACAGAGAATAAAAGACTATAATACATATAGTAATTACAGTAAGATACTAATTATACACAATAATTTATTAAAGTATTTATCATTTATAAATAAAGTATTATAATATAATTTATTTTTTATATTAAAAAAATCTTTTTATATTAACTTGAATACTACTGTACTATGCAATAGATACAGTAGTATCTTATATCTTACTAATATTACATATAAAAATATTTTATATTATAACTATCTTATAAAAAGAATAATAAATTATTATCTCTATAAATATTATATTTTATTAAAAAAATATTTTTTAGTAAAATAATAAAAGAAATATATAATATGTATATATCAAACTAAATAAATAGATACATAAGATAATTAACTTAATATATTTATTACTAATAGTAAAAAGACTTATTAAGTCATTGGACAATTAGTAACCATCTTAAGATTTATTTTTAATAAATAATTATAATATAAATTATTTTATCTTTATTTTAAGAATAATATTATTATAAATAATAAAAAATATCACGTAAGTACAATGCATGTATTATAAAAATACTTCTTTTATTATACATATATACAATTAATATATAATATATTATATGAAGTAAAATTTAAATATAGTATTAAAACTTAAAAAATAATAAAATATAATATTTATTCAATCTTAAGAAAACTTATATATTTTTATAAATTATTAATATTTGCATTATAAACAACATAGTATTATTTTTAATAATTAAATATATATTTAAAATAATATTATGAGTTTTTTTAAAAAAATATTTACAATATTATAATTATTATTTTTAATAATTTAAATATTATTTTTATGTATCATTTTATTGATGACGACGTTTCTGAAAAAAATTTTTTAGAAATTCTGAACATTCACGATCCATAATACCTGATGTAATTTTAATTTTATGATTTATTTTAGAATGATTAAAAATATTTAATACAGAGTTTACTGCTCCTGTTTCTATATTACTAGCTCCATATATTAAATGTTTAATACGACTATGTAAGATTGCTCCAGCACACATTATACAAGGTTCTAATGTAACATACATCGTAGAATTAAGTAAGCGATAATTCTGTAATATTTGTCCACCTTGCTGTAAAGCTATAATTTCAGCATGTGCCGTAGGATCGTGATTCTTGATAGATCTATTCCATCCTCTTCCTATAATGTTAAAATTTAGCACTAAAATAGCTCCAATAGGAACTTCACCCTGTTCTAAAGCTTTTTGTGCTAAAATTAATGCTTGTTGCATCCAATAATTATCATCTAGTTTTAGTTCGCTCATGTTATTTATCTTTTAAATTTATGTAAGTAAACAATTATTACGTTTTAATACTTGTGTTAAATTACAATAAATTAACAATAATTAATAACTTTTATTTTTATTTAACAAGTACTTTTCCATACAATTTTATTATTTTTTTTATTTGCTTTATCGCTTAACATAAAATGACTACCTAAAACTAAAATAAGTGATAACAATAATAATATTGTTGAAAGTGCATTAACTACAGGAGATATACCTACTTTAATCATTGAATATATTTTTAATGGTAATATTTCATAGCTAGGACCACTCACAAATGAAGAAACTACAACATCATCTATTGAAATAGTAAAACTTAGTAACCATCCAGCTACCACTGCAGGCATAATAAGTGGTAAAATTATTGTGCGTATAATAATAGTTTCGTTTGCACCAAGATCTTTGGCTGCTTCCAATATACGTATATCAAAACATTTTAAGCGTGAATAAACAGTAATTACTACAAAAGGAAGACAAAAAGTAATATGTGCAAATAAAAGAGACCAAAAACCTAAAGACACACCTAATAAAATAAATAATACTAATAAAGAAATTGCCATCATTATATCTGGTGACATCATGACTAAAAACAACATAATATTCACAAAACATTTTCCATAAAAATGATAGCGGAATAAGGATATCGCGGTCAATGAACCGATAAATGTAGCAAAAGTAGCAGATAGTACTGCTATTGTAATTGAATGCTCGGCTGCTTCCAGTAAGTTATTATTACTTAGTAAACTATGATACCAATATAATGTAAATCCTTTCCAATTAATACCAAAATGAGCACTATTAAATGAATTAACAATAAGAATAATAATAGGAATATATAAATAGGCATAAATGATACATATAAATCCACCATACAATAAGCGTTGTCTTATCACTATAGTTCTACCTGTTTATTTATTAATTTGCCAACGCAATAATAAATATATAAAAGAATACCCATAATTATTGTTAGACATATACTTGTTGCTGCACCAAAGGGCCAATCTAAAATATTTAAAAACTGACTTTTTATTAAATTACCAATTAATAAATTATTAGCTCCGCCAAGCAAATCAGAAACATAAAATAACCCTAAAGATGGTAACATTACTAATAATGATCCTGCAATAATACCAGGTAATGTTAATGGGATAATAATACGAATAAATATTTGTATTTTGCTAGCACCTAAATCTTGAGCTGCTTCTAATACAGATTTGTCTAATTTTTCAATACTAGAATAAAGTGGCATAATCATAAATGGTTGTAAAACATAAATTAACCCCATAATGACTGCTGCTGGTGTATACATAATGCGTAATGGTATATCAATTATACCAGTCCATAGAAGAAACTCATTTAAATATCCACGTGTACTAAAAAAAATTTTTAGACCATAAATACGAATTAATGAGTTAGTCCATAAAGGAACGGTTAATAAAAATAAAAGTATAAAACGTACTTTATCAGGTAAACTTACTAAAATAAAAGCAAAAGGATACCCTATTAACAAGCAACATAATGTCGTAAAAATTGCCATATTAAGAGAATGTAATAAAACTGAAACATACAAAGGATCAAATAAACGTATGTAGTTATCAAGAGAAAATACCATCTTAATAAGATAGTTATCATCACGAGTAATAAAGCTAGTTCCCATAATAATAACATTAGGTATAAAAACAAAGACAACTAACCATAAAATAATACTGATAATCACAAAGTTTTTAAAATATTTACGTGACTGATTCATCAGCCAGCACCACTTCCCAACGTTCAACCCAAGTTACAGCCATTCTTTGATTTAATGAATGATCTACATCAGGATCATCTTCATTAAAAAATTCGCTTACTAAAATAATCTTACCATTTTCTAATTCAACAGTGGATTCTAATGTTATACCTTTATAATTACGTTCACGTACGTATCCTATTATACCATCTACTTGCTGTTGATCATCGTTTATTTCTGTAATACGTACATCTTCAGGGCGTAGTAAAACATTTAACTTATCTCCTATATTCACTTTTATTTCTGGATTAATATAAATATTGCATTCGTAACCTTCAACATTAGCTCGTACTCGATACTGATCAATATAGTACAAAACTATAGCGTTGAAAATATTAATTTCACCAATGAAACTAGCAACAAATAAGTTTTTAGGATCTTCATAAATTTCACGTGGGGTACCATCTTGTTCTATTTTCCCGGCACGCATTACTATTATTCTATCTGACATTGTCAAAGCTTCTTCTTGATCATGTGTAACAAAAATAAAAGTAATTCCTAATTTACGTTGCAAAGCTTTTAATTCATTTTGCATTTGTTTGCGTAATTTATAATCTAGTGCAGATAGAGACTCATCTAATAACAATACTTTAGGTCTATTCACTACTGCGCGAGCTATAGCGACACGTTGTTGTTGTCCGCCAGATAATTCATGAGGCCTGCATTGTGCAAAATCTTCTAAATGCACTATACATAAAGCTTCTAAAACACGAGGTAAAATTTCAATTTTAGGTATTTTTTGCATACGTAAACCAAAAGCTACGTTATCTAGTACGTTCATATGAGGAAATAACGCATAACTTTGGAAAATTGTATGAATATGACGATGTTCAGCAGAAAGATGCGTGATATCATCACCATCCAAAATTATACTACCATTATCTACGTCTTCTAAACCAGCAATAAGACGTAAAACTGTTGTTTTACCACAACCAGAAGGACCAATAATAGTTAAAAATTCACCATAATTAATAGTAAGATTAAAGTCATTAATAATATTTTTATTATTAAAAGACTTTCTAATTCCTGTTAAAATAATTAAAGGATTAGATAATTTATAAGAATTTAAAGATAATATTTCAGTCATTGATTTTTACTCTATTCTATTGCTTATTGCAAATAGCATTATCATTAAAATGCTGTTAGAACAGTACTGTTGACATAATTACTAATGATTTTATATGTAATCATAAAATATAACATATAATATTTTTATGATTAGTCTATATATCTTTGCTATTATTAAAGTGATACATATTATTAGTTATTAATAAATTCGTTAAATACATTACATAAATAAACAATATTAGTAATAATAATCAAGATATTTAAAATTTAGTATATAAATAAATATTAATAATTTATTATATAATAATATAAAGACACTTAATATAACTATATACGTAGAAAAAATATTTTATTAAAAATAATTTAATATAATATTATTTAAGAGAATTGTTTAAATATCATGCACACTTATTAAAATTTTTTATTTTTAATTATTATTTATATATTTTGTAAAATTGTAAGATTAACATTAGTAGGATATAGTATATAAATTATTGTAATTAATGTTAATGTAATTACATAAATTTTTCTAGATTATGAAAAAATAAATATTTAAGGTTAAAAATATTAAGATTTAGAATTACTTAGTAATTAATTAATATATAAATAGTAACAATTATATATAAAAATATTTAAATTTGCATAATATAATTTTATAATAAAATTTATTAATAATCATAAATAATGATGTATTATTGTATACTTATTAAGTCATTATAGTAGTAAATTACAATAAATGTTAAATTATTATTTATATTTATAAATCAATATTAATGATATTAATTGCATATAAAATTCCTGTTACTTAATATGTTAATACTTAAAGTATTATGTACTAAAAAATAATGTTGCATCAAATTAAAATAAATAAAATTATCTTTTAAAAGAATTAATAATTACAAATTAATATCGTATTAATCATATAATAAGATATTACGTTAATTATAATTAGTCAAATCAATTAATATCTTGAATCCTAAAAAATATATATTATAATAATAGTGTATATTGGTAATTAATAATATGTAAGAGAAAATATATTATTACTTATAATGTAATAATAATTTTTTTATTACTAATAATTATAATCATTTGTATATTATATTTTATATATATAAAATATTCTTAATATTTACATTAGTAATGATTGAGATGAAAATAAATATAAAAAAAATACTAAATATTCAATATTAACGCAACTATAAATCTATAATGACTAAAATTATTCTATATACTTTCAATGCATAAAAGATTTAACATCTAATTATATTAATTTAATAATTATGTGTTTTAATAAAATAGAAAGAAATATTTTATTATTTTTATAAAAAATTTTTTAAAAATTTTTAATATTATTTTATTATTAATACACTTTAATTTATGGTATTTTAATATAAATAATAATAAAAATTATATTATGTTAAGGTTTAGGTAATGTTATAGTTTGTATTAAGATAGAAATATTAGGGTATGTCATGACTATATAAATGCATAATAATTTATCTATTAATATAAAAATAGAAAAGAAATATCAATTTTATATAAATGATATCAATTAAATAATTATAATTATTTTAAATAATTTATGTATAATAATATTATATTTTTTATAAAATAATTATAAAATATTTTGTTATAAATTATTTTTAATCAAAAGTAATATACTAAAATATCTATTATAAATTTTCTAATAAGAAAATTTATTTATTAATTTTTTTATTTTAAAAAATTAATAACTGTTCATATGGATATATTAATAATAATGTTATTGATGATGTTAAAAAGCATGTTGAATACATACTGAATAAAAAATATAATATTTAGTAATAACAATAATATAATAGAATCAAATTATATAGTAAAAGGGTGCATAATATTTTATAAATAAATTATATGAAATATTTTATATATTTAAATTATATTAAAATTTATTATTCTTGATATCTTGATTATTTAGTAATAACATATATTGAAAATTAAGAACTAAAATATTAAATAATATTTAATATTTTTAATGTAATATAATACATTATATATTTTTATCAAAAACTTAAGTTAATATATTTAATATATATTATATATAAGCTATAAATGATAAACATAAAATAACTATTTATCATATATTATATATATAAATAAAGATAATAAAAATATCACAATATAATTTTATGATATTAAACATACTATTGAATATATAATAATATTCAAGATACTATAAATATATTATTTATAATAAAAACTAATTCAGTAATATAAAATATATTAATATAATTTATTTAAAATTCATGTTTTACACTAATTTATTAATTACTTTATTTTAATAGGTTATTTTTAAGCACCTATCTACTACTTTTAATTTAATATTAAAATGTTATCACAATAATACTTACTATATTAAATAGTATTTATTAGTTAACTAAAACCATATTATTTAAAAATTAATATAAATTTGATATGTACATAAAAAATAAATATTGTAATTTTAAATTATAATATAATATTTTATATATATTAAAATATTATTAATAGCATTAGATATATTCATATGAATTATCTTATCAATAATATTGTATTATGTATTAATCTTATACAATTAATAAATATATTAGCTGTAATAATAATTATAGTTATTGCTGGTAGTAGTACTTGTTTATAATATAGAGATATTATTTACTACTAATAGTAAATAATGTACATAAATTCAATTTAATATATGATAAAATATCTATTTTATAGATGAAACTTTATATATCTAATATAATTATATTTAAATTATACTTTTATTAGATTACATTAATAAAATAATAGTTTTGAATAATTTATTATATTTTAGATTTTTTTATATATAACAAATATATCAATATATTTTGTTAAAATATTATTTTTATAATTATAGAAATAATAGGAAAATTTATCTTGCTTGGAAAAATAATTAATACAAGTTATCTAATAATTAATTAATTAAATAATTAATAATAAAAAACTTATTTTATATAATACATTATTAAGTTAATTTATTAAAGTTATAAAATATTTAATATAGCATATTTATTGATATATATTTTTTATATATTGTGTAGCATCATAGATATATTGTTATAACTTTTTTATCGCAATTACATATAAAATTTTTATTAAATAATAATAATGTAATCATATAAAATATATAATAAAAAATTTAATATTATTAATATAATACTAAAGATTAGCAATACAAGTAATTTATAGCTAACCATGATTAATATCATGGTCTAATAATAGTAATAAATAATAAAAATTATTTTTTTATATATTTAAAATAAAAAATTATATACAAACTTTAACAAAATACTATTAAAATAGTGATTTATTATTATAATTATTCGGTTAATATTATACTTAATCATGCTTCATTAAGCATTATGTATTCATTCAATAATTAAAAATATTATTTATAGAGTGACTTGTATTGGCATAAATAACGAGCATAGTTGTATTTTGGGTATTTTTATAATTAATAAAATTTAATTATTAAATTTTATTATTACTAATCATCTATAACATTATTTACTAAATTTATCTTCTAAAACTAATTTAGTAATAATATAAAATATATGTCCTGTATCATTAAAATAATTTTTTAAGTTATTTATAGTTTTATATAGATATAATTATAATATTATATTCATTAATATTATGTTTATATATGTTATATATTATTATAAACTTTATATGATAAAATATAGTTAATGCTAATAATATTATTGATTAAAATAATATAAACACTAACACTCTAAACCTAGAAAATAATTATTCAATAATTTGATGAATTGTTAATGATTTAATTGATCTGTTGTATAAAATATTTAAAATATATGTATTAACTGATTATATAATAACTAGTTATATATATTATATCATCATATACTCTTCTATAATTTTCTTTAATTATGTGATAAATATATTTATATAGATTTAATTTTTTAAAAGATGTCTATAAATAAATTATCGAGTAATAATAAAAATATTTAATACTATTAAAGTAATTAATTTTTTAATTATTTTACTTGCTATATTATAAATAACTAAACTATAAATATCGACTAGTGGTAGACTGTATGTCGTGATTATATTATTAATTATCTAATATAATATTACTTAATCATCTATAGTATTATAATTAATATGTATTAGTATTTTATTTAATTATTATGAATAATATGCTCTAAAATACATTAATAAATATTATACTAATATAGTTCAGAATAATATAATTATTAATTGTTATAATTATATGTGTATTATTTAAATAATGTTAAATTAAGAATTATAATATAGTATTATATAGAAATTATCTTTATTATAGTATTTTTTTTGAAAAATACTGTTAAAGTATATATGAAATAATTTGATTTTATTAATTTCTTAAAAAATTATTTATATAGAAATAATTATTATCGATATAATTAAATATTAATCTATTGTAATATTTTTTTTAAAAACAAAAATATAGATTATAATCTTACGGTAAGATGTTATGCATTATACGAGTATTAAATTATATATACTAATAACATGCATACCTATTAACATGCTAGTTAATATATACTAAAAATTTTTTTATATGAACTCTTACTACTAATTGTTATAATTTTTAAAAAATTGCATAATTTATTTATAAAATAGTGTATAATAAATATTAATAAATAAACTAATTATAGATATATTGTGTATCTGTAAATTTCATAATAAATATTATAGTTAAAAAAATAAAATAATTACAATTATAGTAAAATACTTTAACTACAAAAGTATCAATAAATAAAATATAATTAATTTATCATAAAATGTCTTATAATTTAGACTAACGTTATTTTATAGTGATTTACTCAGTAGGTATTTATACTGATATTTTTACTCAATTATTTTTAATAAATTTAAATTTTACGTAGAGATACAAATATGTTTACTATTCAAGCAACTGCACGTAAAGATCAAGGCAAAGGATCTAGTCGCCGCCTACGTACTGCTGGTAAAATACCTGCTATCGTTTATGGTGGTAATCAGCATCCAAGATCAATAGTCATAGAACATGATACTACTTGGAACATGCAAGAAAAAGAAGGTTTTTATAAGCAAATCATTACTCTAGTAATTGATGGTAAAGAAAATAAAGTTATAATACAGGCTGTTGAACATCATCCTTTTAAACGTAAAATAAAACATATTGATTTTTTAAGATACTTTTATACTACAGAAATACAATGATTATAATGATATATCAAGTAAAGAGAATATAACAATATTATTGTAAATAAATTAATAAAATATATAATAATAAAATTATATAGTAATACTTTATAAATAAAATATTTTATACAATCATATATTTATTAATAACTTTTGTGTTCTAAATTGATATAAAAATATCAATACAATAACTAATAAAGTATATAATTTTTTTAAAAAAAATTACTTATTTAATAGAAAAGATAATAGTAATATTATAATAACAGATGATATATAAAATATATAATTCAATCAATAATTACACTATAACATACAAAATATAAGAAAAATTTTTATTATGATCATCATTAATATAGATACATATATTTAATATATCTTTTATTAGCTGTTATTAAATAAATATACTATAAAAAATAGTCAAACTAATTATTATAGACAATATAAATAAAAAAGTTTATAACTTATGGTATTAGACAATAATCTATATCAACTATTCTATTACTAGAATGATGATATTGTTATCTTATAATGTTAATGACTCTTTTAATAAAATATTATAAATATTAATTTATAATAAAAAATATATACTAATAAGTACATGGAGTAATATAGTACATAATATGTTTCTATAAAATACATAAAATTAATTATGTATTTATTATAATATTATAGCTTGCTATATTTACTAAAATTTTTAGATTATTTAAGAATAGGTTTTTATTAAACATTCAAAACTCATCTTGAGAAGATATAAAATATTATCATGAACTATATATCATCACCGTACTTAAATAATAAAACACATATTAAGTACAATATTCGTAGCTTTGTCTGTCGATACAGATCACTTACTAAAAAACAAAAATTTGCACTCAATAATTTTTGGTCTTGTATTGGAGTAGAGTTTCAACGTCAGTCACTTAATTTAACAACACTATTTCATCGCAAAGCATTTACTGTACTAGAAATAGGATTTGGTAACGGTATATCTCTTGTAGCTATGGCACAACAATATCCAGAAAAAAATTTTCTTGGTATTGAAGTTTACTTGCCAGGAGTTAGTAGATGTTTAGCAGCTATACGTCAAGCAAATATTACAAATTTGCGTATAATACATCATGATGCTATTGAAGTATTAGAAGAAATGATTTCTATGCAATCATTAGATATGGTACAACTATTTTTTCCAGATCCATGGCATAAAACTAAACATCATAAGCGTCGCATTTTACAAGAAGTATTTGCTCAGCAAATTAAGGATAAATTAAAAATTGGTGGTTGTTTTCATACAGCAACAGATTCGAAGAATTATGCTCAACATATATTAACCATAATGAATAGCATACCAGGTTATAAAAATTTATCTCTCGATAATACATATGTTCCTAGATCTAATACACGTCCATTAACAAAATTTGAACTACTTGGTCAAAATTTAGGACATGGTCATTGGGAGTTAATGTTTCAAAGAATATTATAATTAAAGTAATAACTTTTTAATGCAAAATTTTTTATAAAACACTTTTTATAAAACATTAAATCAAAAATAATAATTATTTTTATTAAAAATAATAATACTAATTAAGTATATATCCCTCTTATTTACATTTAGTAAAAATTAAATATATGAGCATCAAAATAAGTAAATTATTAATATTACTTAAATAATACAAGTAATTATATTTAATTAATTTGCAGTATATTATTTAGTATTATATCGATAATTAATTAATCTTTTATTATTATTTTAATTACTATTAAAAAATATTATTACATTAATAAATAATAAAAGTTGATATTATGAATATAATAAATATTTTATTACTCAATAATAATACAACTTGTTAAAAAAATAAATATTTGTAGTCTATAAGAATATGATATAAACTCAAATATATTATATATAATAGTAAAATTTAGTATCAGAAATATTCATAATTATTATACTAATTAGATGTTGTTAAGCAGTTTGAAAGTACATAAATCATATTATTGTAATAATATATTAAATATTGTACTAATACAATATTCTGACTAAGATGTGTATCTTTTAAAAAAAGATAATATCTTACTAAAAAGTATAAAATATAATATAATTTGATAGCAATAAAATATAAATTAGTATTATCTAAAAAACATAACTATATTTTTAATATAAAATGTAACTAAATTATTGATTTTTTAAAAAGTTATATAAATATATTTTTATAAAAAAATATATTTATTTTATTAAGTTATGTTATCAATATATTTCTATCTATATTACTATTAAGTACTTTGTTATATAGATAATAATCTATAATACTTATTATATATTATTATTATACTATAATTTTTTATAGATTATTAAATATAACTTAATAAGTTAAAAATATAAATTATATTACTTTTGACTCATTATAAATTTTATCTTGTCTCTTAATATTTAATGTTCATAATTAAACAAGACAATTATTGGTAATATAAAATGATGATATCAGTCATAATATAAATTATATATAATATTTCTAAAAAATATAACTTAATATAATATCACTATTAATAATACTACACTATCACATCAAACAAACTATTACATTTTTAAAAAATTATAATACTTTATTCATAATAACTTACTGTATAATTTTTTAAACATAAAGTATTTTAGTATTAGTAATAAATATTCAATGGCAATTTAAATTGTTATAAAAATTACTTGTACAATAATAAATTTTTATATTGTATTTTATTAATTTAATAAAATTTATATATATAATAATATTTTTGATCATAATTAATAATTTAATGATAATAATCATTGTTATATTAATAAGAATAATTTATTAAATATTACAAATATTTAATAAAATTAATTTTATTCATTAAATTAATTTTATAATCTATACTAAATATCTTAATATTTTGTTAAATTTTATATATTTATTAAAAATATAAAATATTATAAACTAATAAAAGTTATTTGATTATAAATAAATATTATACGATAGCTGGCTTAGATATTATACTATCTATAGTATACTAAATACATAAGAGTTCATCAGTCCTTTATAGGTCATGATGGTATTTAAAATTACTATAATTGAGTTAAGATAGATGTCGCGATCGCCAATAGAACTAAAAGGTAGTATTTTTACTTTTGCGGTTGTTCATTTATATACTTTACAGCCGGAAGTTATTTATGAAGCATTAATTAAAAAAATAACACAATCTCCTACTTTTTTAAAAAATGCTCCTGTTATAATTAATTTAGCTAATATTCCTGAAGGTGCAAACTGGAATAAGATATATCATGCTATTAACAAATCAGGTCTTCATATCATTGGTGTTAGTGATTGTAAAGATATATATCTTAAAAGTGCTATAATCAATACTGGATTACCTTTGTTAAGTCAAGGTAAAAATATTAAGCAAAAAGCTTCTTTTATTGCACAGGAACCATATCAAAAAATTAAAACTCGCGTTATTAACACACCTATTAGATCGGGACAGCAAATATACGCAAAAGACTGTGATTTAATAATTACCAGTAGTGTTAGCGCTGGTGCAGAGGTTATTGCTGATGGCAATATTCATATTTACGGTATGATGCGAGGCCGAGTATTTGCTGGAGCCAAAGGAGACATATCTAGTCAAATTTTCTGTTTATACCTTATAGCGGAATTAGTATCTATAGCAGGTTATTACTGGCTTAGCAATCAGATTCCTGAAAAATTTTATGGGCAGTCTGCTAGAATTATTTTTAGTAATAATACCTTAAAAATACAACCTCTACTATAGAATTTCAATAAGGAACTACATATAACATGACACGCATTATTGTTGTTACATCCGGTAAAGGGGGTGTTGGTAAAACTACATCTAGTGCAGCTATTGCTATTGGTTTAGCCCAAAAAAATAATAAAACAGTTGTTATCGATTTTGATATAGGCTTACGTAATCTAGATCTTATTATGGGTTGTGAACGTCGTGTGGTGTATGATTTTATTAATGTAATTCAGGGTGATGCAAATCTTAATCAAGCATTAATTAAAGACAAACGTACAGAAAATCTATATATTTTACCTGCATCACAAACTCGTGATAAAGATGCATTAACTTTATCAGGAGTTGAGAGAGTTTTAAATGATCTTGGAGACATGTATTTTGACTTTATTATTTGTGATTCTCCTGCAGGAATTGAAACTGGTGCTTTAATGGCACTATATTTTGCTGACGAAGCAATTATCACCACAAATCCTGAGGTTTCTTCTGTACGTGATTCTGATCGCATCTTAGGTATTTTAGCATCAAAATCCCGTCGTGCGGAGCAAGGTGTAGAACCAATTAAAGAATATTTATTATTAACACGTTATAATCCAGGACGAGTTAGTCATGGTGATATGCTCAGTATTGAAGATGTATTAGATATTTTACGTATTCCATTAATTGGGGTAATACCTGAAAGTACTTCTGTACTGCGTGCATCTAATCAAGGTAAATCTATTATACTAGACATAAAATCAAGAGCAAGTCAATCCTATCAAGATATGGTTGATCGTTTATTAGGTGAAGAACGTGTATTTCGTTTTGTTGAAAAAGAAAAAAAAAGCTTCCTGAAGCGTATATTCGGGGGATAAAGTATGTCATTACTTAATTGCTTTCTATCACGTAAACAACCGACAGCTAGTATAGCTAAAGAACGGTTACAAATTATCGTTGCAGAACGACGTCGAGGATGTTTTGAACCACAATATTTACCTCAATTAAAAAAAGATATTTTAGCCGTTATTTGTAAGTATGTTCAAATTAATCCCGATATGTTAACCATGCAAATTGAACACAAAGATGATGATATTTCAGTATTAGAACTAAATATTATTATTCCTGAAATAGAAAAATAATTAAACAATCAACATTTATAATATATTATCAAGCAGTAAAGTAATTCATTGATATTTGCATATATTTTAAATATATATATTATACTATATTAATAGTATTATTATGTAATAAATTATTTTATTATTTATTTACTGTATTATAGTTATTAATATTAAAAATATTATTTATAGTGTTATAAAAATTTATTTAACTAATAGAACTATAAAATAGTTCTTTATAAAAATTAATATTATGATTGATATCATCATACTTATAAAGTATTAATAATAAATTTTTACAAAAATATTAAATAATAATTTTGATATTTACTAATAGTAATTTTATAAACTATCATAATGTATTATTAGTATATCTTCAACAAGATTATCCGTAATTAAATGAAATGATTAATTTATTAAATAATATTTATTCTTATGAAAATACTAAATAAGTGGTTATATTTTATACTATATTTTTTTTAAAAAAATACTCACTGTAGATTATAAAACAATTTTAATATAATTTTTTATATTCATAATATTTTAATAAAAATAATTATAGATCATTTATCTTTAGTGTATTTACTATAACTAAGCTAAAAAATAATAATTTATATACAAAAAATACTCTTTCTTGTCATTATATACAAATTTATTAATATTTTTTATAAAAAAATTACTAAATGATTTAAAATCAAAATATATTTTACACTTATATTAAGTATGTATTTTTTACATCAATTAAATATTATTCAAATATAATATATCTCTTTAAAGTAGTTAGCAAATTTATTTTAATAAGATTATTATTAACATTCAATCAATAAGATGACAATTAAATTATTGAAATAATATATATATTATATTTGAAAGGATATCCTACAAAACTTTATCTTAAAGTTTAGAAAATTTTTTTTATAATATAAATAACATTCTTTATATAAAAATGACTAAGATAGCTAATAAAAAATACTTTATTAAAATAAAATATATAATTACATTCTATTTGGTTATAAAAGATTTAACAATAAAACAAATGTAGATTAAATACACGTAAAAACAAAATATAAAAATTAAATATATTATATTAATATTATCTTATATATTTCCAAACTTCAGCAGGAATTTTATCATATAATTTATTCATTGTTAACTCTGCTAGACGATGATCAGATGCAGAATAAAATATTTCTAGTTCATCACTAGATAACTTATATTTATTTTGCTCAATTACACGTTCAAGAGTATATAAAGTAGTACATTTGCGCAAACGCATTAAATAGTCAGTTTTAGTCATAATAATTTCTAATCTAATATTAAGATTTCAATGATATCCTAATTTACAACCAGATATATAAAATATATTATGTTATTATTCATATAATATATTAGTCATAATTTAAATATACTTTATATTGATATGGTTATAGAAAATGGATAATATATAATAGGTGGTATTATATAAATTAAGTACTATAGTAATGATTTTCAATAGATATTATATATTATTTATCTTATAAATTTTAGTAATTACCTAATAAAGTTATTAATTTATAAATTTTTATATACATGAATATATATCTTCTAATAAGAATTTTTATTCATTGTATACTTTGAATTATTTTAGATTCAAAAATATTTTATCTAAGTACAATAAAAATCTTGATATATATCAATGATATTATGTAACAATTTATGATTGATAAAAATTATATTTGTATACGCAGAAATAACAAAAAATTTAATTTTAGAATACGTTTATTATAATATATTTATTAATTGATTATTTTTTATAAAATCAGTAAATAATACATTATTTGATGTTAATGATCAATAATCAATACATATTATTATATGATTACAATCAATTATTATTTTAATTCAAAGATAACATGCAATATTAATACATATTATTGTCTTATTAAGTAAGAATTATTTACTTATTATATAATAATAACATGTTTATTATTGTATTAATTTTTATAATAGTAAAGCTTTATTTTAAAGCACTATTATTTATAATCATTACAATAAAACTTATAATATATGGATTACTATAAAAATAGATACAATTGGAACTATTAAATACATAAAAAACAATTAATTAAATTTATAAAATAGATTAAATTATAAATAATAAATTATTAAAGTAATATCCATTTAAATTTAGATAAATAAGCTAAAATAACTATTTTTTAGCTAATAAAAACTTTTTTATTAGTATAATATATTTTAATTATATTTAATATTTTTATAAAAAAATTTTAATATTAATAATTATTATGCAGTAAATTTTAATATAGTAAATTTATATCTTTTATAAAAAATTCAATTATATTTACTTTATAAATTTAGTAAATCTATAAAATTATGATTATTAAAATAATACATAATTATAATATATCAAATCTTTATGTATGTAAATATGAGACTTTAAATAAGAAGTAATGATAAAACAATTAGTTACTATAAAATAAATAAAATTTGTAATATTAATTATTTAATAGAAAGTTTATTTTTGGAGAAATCAATACAATGACATATTCTTTTAATATTTTGCTTTTAAATGGACCTAATTTAAATTTATTAGGTATCCGTGAACCAGATAAATATGGTAATAAAAAATTAAAAGATATTATTAATGATTTACAAGAAACTGCTAATAAGCTAAATGTTTTGCTAACTCATATGCAATCAAATATTGAATTTAAACTTATTGATCAAATTCATGCTGGATATAATAAAATAGATTTTATTTTAATAAATCCAGCTGCATTCACACATACTAGTATAGCAATAAGAGATGCACTATTAGCAGTTAATATACCTTTTATTGAAATTCATATATCAAATATACATGCTCGTGAATCTTTTCGTCAGCATTCATATTTATCCGATATCGCTATTGGCGTTATTTGTGGTTTAGGTATCGATGGATATCAATTTGGACTTCAGGCAGCAGTTAACTACCTAAAACTAATTAAATGAAATAATATTCAATACTTAATATTACTGATAACATATATCATATATTATGTATTTATTTTTGTGTTTTTTATAAGTATCAAAATTAGATGATTATTTAAATAGTATTAAAATTAATTAATAGCATTGCAAATGATAAAATATTTATTTTAATATCAATATATTGTATGGCTAAGTATGTTATAATATTTAAATATCTTAGCCATAATATTATTCTAAGCAGTAATAAAATTACGGAATTGTAAATGGATATTCGTAAGATAAAAAAATTAATAGTACTAGTTAAAGAATCTAATATTTCTGAATTAGAAATATCTGAAGGTGAATATTCAGTACGTATTTGTAATAAACATGAACAAATTCATGTACCAACGATACAGCCTTATTATAATAAAAACTTAACAATAGATAAACCGTCAGAAATTCGTGGCCACATTATACGTTCTCCTATGGTTGGTATTTTTTATCGTACCCCTAATCCACATGCAAAATCATTTATTGAAGTCGGTCAAAAAGTGCATGCAGGAGATACAATATGTATTGTAGAAGCTATGAAAATGATGAATCATATTGAAACTGATAAATCTGGTATAGTCACAACAATTCTAGTTGAAAACGGTCAATCTGTAGAATTTGACGAGCCCTTAGTAATTATAGAATAATGAGGTCAGTCATGATAGATAAAATTGTTATTGCTAATCGCGGTGAGATTGCCTTACGTATTCTGCGTGCTTGCAAAGAGCTGGGCATTAAAACTGTTGCAATACACTCGACTGTTGATCGAGATTTAAAGCATGTATTACTAGCAGACGAAACTGTATGCATAGGTCCTGCACCATCAGAGCAAAGTTATTTAAATATTCCTGCAATTATATCTGCAGCAGAAGTTACTGGTGCTATGGCAATTCATCCAGGTTATGGTTTTTTGTCTGAAAATGCTAATTTTGCTGAACAAATAGAGCGTTCTGGTTTTATATTTATTGGACCACGTGCTGAAACGATACGTTTAATGGGCAATAAGATTTCCGCTATTCGTGCAATGAAAAAAGCAGGAATACCTTGTATTACGGGCTCTGATGGTCCGCTAAGTAATGATATATTAAAAAATATAGCTATTGCCGAACTTATTGGCTATCCAATAGTTATTAAAGCTGCTAGTGGTGGTGGTGGACGAGGTATTCGTATTGTTTGTAATCATACAGAATTAGAGCAATCTATTACTATTACTAAAGCAGAAGCTAAGGTAGCATTCAGTGATAGTATAGTATATATGGAAAAATATCTTAAAAACCCACGTCATATAGAAGTTCAGGTACTAGCAGATGGTCAAGGCAATGCAATATATTTATCTGAACGTGATTGTTCTATGCAGCGCAGGCATCAAAAAATTCTTGAAGAAGCTCCTCCACCAGAAGGTATTACAACAGAGATAAGCCACTATATCGGCGCACTATGTTCTAAAGCCTGTATAGATATAGGATACCGTGGTGTAGGTACTTTTGAATTCTTATTTGAAAATGGAAAATTTTATTTTATAGAAATGAATACCCGTATTCAAGTTGAACATCCAGTTACTGAAATGATTACTGGAATTGATTTAATAAAAGAACAACTACGTATTGCATCTGGTTACCAATTATCTATTAAACAACATGAAATTCAAATACGTGGTCATGCAATAGAGTGTCGTATCAATGCTGAAGATCCTGATACCTATCTACCTAGTCCAGGTAAAATAACACGTTTTCATGCTCCGGGTGGTTTTGGTGTACGTTGGGAATCTCATATATATGCGGGATATACTATACCTCCATATTATGATTCTATGATCGGTAAGCTTATTTGTTACGGTGAAAATCGTGACGTAGCTATTGCTCGTATGAAAAATGCCTTAACAGAACTAATTATTGATGGTATTAAAACAAATATTCAACTACAGCAAAAAATTATGTATGATAAAAATTTTCAAAAAGGTGGAACTAATATTCATTATCTAGAAAAATATAAATTTACATAAATAACGAGGTAATACATTATTTATAATGTTAAAAATATTGTTAGAAAACTTAAAATAAATATTTTATGAAATTATTACTATATATTAATACTTTAAAATACTTAATATAAATACATTACATTAAGTAATATACTTCAAATGTAATATAACATTTATTATTATAATAATATATTTTATTTATAAAATATCAATGTTACTTTAACTTACTCATATTATATATAGTATTTCAAATATAATTATGTTGAGTAATAACATTGTAATATTTGATATGTAATAATAATATTTAGAATCATTAAAAGACGAATATTAAATATATAGTATATGCATTTAAATAGATAATATATTAAATATATATTTTATTAAAAATTTTGATTTCAAGATATATTATTTAGACTATCATACTAATCAATTATCAATTAATAAACATTTAATATAATTGTTATATTACATAACTGTTTAATATTATTTATGTTATATATAAACATACTAACGTAGTCAGTAAATAAAATGTTTATATTTTAATATTAAAAAATATATTATATCTATTTTCTAAATAATTATTTATCTAGTATTTAATAATATAATAATTTTATATTATAAATATCAATATATAATATTAATTATACTATTTAACTAATATATATAAAATATATTTAATATTTTTTATAACAGTATAGATGTATTTGATAAAAAAATCATTTATAATTCATTCTTTGAATTAATTATAAACGATAAACTATCATAATTGATAAATTCTGCTAAAATGATAAAATTATGCTTTAATACTTATGTATTTGACTTAATATATAAACAAATAAGTACTCAAGTAAATAAATATAAATATTATGTAAGAATTACCTCATAAAAAATTACTTATACTAGATATATTAATACATATTAATATAAAATATTATTTACAATAAATAATAATATGTTTTTTTAAAAAATACATAATAATATTATGAAGCAATATAAGAAATGTTTAATATTCACCTTCATAACATATTATATATATGCATGTCATAATATATATAAAATACACATTTTATAGTATTAAATTAACTATATAATAGTAATAATATTTAAAACTTATTAAGTAAATAAATTTAATGAAAATAATATATTTAAATTATTACTATGATAGTAACATATAATATATGTTTATATATAATTAGATTCTTTTAAAAAATATATTTTTACATATTACTAATATTATACATTTTAACATAAAACAGTAGCTTGTCTTATTAAAAAACTAATTAAATATTCTAATATAGAATAGAATATATATGTTTATATATCATTTATTAACTTGGTTAATAAGTTATAATTTTAGCTAATTTAATAATATAAAAGTTGTTATAAAAACTATTAAAGTTTAATTTAAGTAGTAATGTATTACATTAAATATTGCATGTATTACAAGTATTATCATAAATTAATTAAATTATATAATATTACTACATACTAACTTTACAATAAATGATGATTGATATTATATTAACTATTATATATAATATTAAAGTTTTGAATAAAATTAACTGAATTGTCACTATTATTGATAATAATCATAAATATAGATATGATAATCAATCATTAATATATTACCTATAAATAAGTATAAATTAAATTTGACTATTAAACTAATTGTTGGCCTGGCTAATCCTGGTAAAGAATATACATATACGCGTCATAATGCAGGAGCATGGTTTGTTAATAAACTTGCTAAACATAACAGATTTTACTTAAAAGAAAATCTAAAATTCCATGGATACACTGCAAAAATTAATATATTAAACAATGATATTCATTTGCTAGTACCAACTACTTTTATTAACTTAAGTGGTAAAGCGGTAGCTGCATTGTCTTCGTTTTACCATATTCAACCTAATGAGATATTAATTGCTCACGATGAACTCAACCTTGCTCCTAATGTTGTTAAATTAAAATTAGGTGGTAGTAATGGTGGACACAATGGGTTAAAAGATATTCAAAAAAATCTTAGTAATAATCCAAAATTTTATCGTTTACGTATTGGTATTGGTCATCCTGGTGATAAAAATAAAGTTATTAATTTTGTACTAAGCAAACCCTCAATTCATGAAAAAATATTAATTGATAATGCAATTGATAAGGCAGTAAACTATACTAATATAATTTTTAGAGAAGGTATAGATCGAGCAATGACTAGTATGTATAATAATTAATGAGATATTAATTTTAATAAAAACTTTTATATAATCTATATTTATTATTTACAGATATTTTATATGACTTATTTTAATATATTTGTAAATAATGTAATAGACTAAGGTCATAATTTATGGGATATAAATGTGGTATTATAGGTTTACCAAATGTCGGTAAATCTACTTTATTTAATGCATTGACTAAAGAAAAAATAGAAGCAGATAATTTTCCTTTTTGTACTATTGAACAAAATATTGGCATTATCCCAATGCCTGATTCACGCCTCGATCAGTTGGCTAACATTGTAAAGCCACAACGTATTGTCCCAACTATTATGGAATTCATTGATATTGCAGGATTAGTAAAAGGATCTTCACAAGGGGAAGGTTTAGGAAATAAATTTTTAGCTAATATTCGAGAAACTGAAGCTATTGGTCATGTAGTACGTTGTTTTGAAAATGATAATATTATTCATGTAAACAACAAAGTTGACCCTGCAGAAGATATTGATATTATAAATACTGAACTCGTACTATCTGATATAGATACATGCGAACGTGCACTATATCGTATACAAAAGAAAGCTAAAAGCGGTAATAAAGATATAAAAAATATATTAATAACTTTAGAAAAGTGTTTATTTCATCTAGAACAAGCAGGTATGTTGCGTACGTTAAATTTAGAAAACCAGGAAAAAGAAGCAATCCAGTATTTACGTTTTTTAACATTAAAACCAATTATGTATATTGCTAATATTAGTGAAGATGGTTTGCAAGATAATACACATTTAAATACTGTATATAAAATAGCTGATAAAGAAAATTCTGTTGTTATTGCTGTATGTGCTGCCGTGGAATCTGATATCGCTATATTTAATGAAGCTGAACGTTATCAATTGATATGTGAGATGGGTTTACAAGAATACAGCCTTAAAAATATTATCTATGCTGGTTATAAAATGCTCAATCTACAAACGTATTTTACCGTAGGTATGAAAGAAGTACGTGCATGGACTATTTCTATTGGCGCAACAGCTCCACAAGCAGCTGGTAAAATTCATACTGACTTAAAAAAGGGTTTTATTCGTGCACAGACCATATCTTTTGATGATTTTATTACCTATAAAGGTGAACAAGGTGCTAAAGAAGCTGGAAAAATGCGTTCAGAAGGTAAAAACTATATAGTAAAAGATGGAGATATAATAAATTTTTTATTTAAATGTTAATTGCATACTTTTAATTTTAATAATTATTTTATAATTCTGTTAATTATTAAAGATTAATTTTTTGAAGTTTATTTTGTATATCTTTAGTGTAATTAAAACTAAAATAAATGATTTTAATTTTCATTAAAAATTTTATTAGTGAACAAAGTCAATAAATTTAATATTTATTATTTATATTGTAAATGATCATTAAAGATATTATATAATAATATTACCTAATTACTTGATTAGTTTTTAAAAAAATACAGAGCATAAATTTATCATACATATTATTTAGTTTTTTATAATGTATTATTAATATCATATAACGTCAAAAATAATTTTTTAATTCTAATTCATACATTAAATAATATTAATATTTAAGTATATTATTATAATAATAATTTTATTTACTTAAAATACTATTTATAATACAAGTATTATATATTAATTATTTATTTTAGTATTATTATATAATAAAAACATTATATCTCATATTAATTATTGTTTACTTTGATTTAAAATATATAACAATACACAATAAAATTGTACTATTACTGTTATAATCATATGCGAAAAATATATACAATATGCTCTTAAATATTACTTGTCATATATAAAATAATAAAAATAAGTTTTTAACTACTTGATTAAAAATCATATAATATTCAAAGTTAATATTTCAAATAAAATATATTGAAAATAACTATAATGTAAATTAACATAATTTGTTTTATTTATATGCATTAATCAATTTAATAATATTATTATATTGCTATACTAGCTATTTTTTACGTATTCCAGTAATATTATTTATAATATATAATAATCTTTTATAAATAAAACATACAATATATAATATTAACAAATATTTTTATTAAAATATTAATAAGCAATCGATTGTATCTTATGTAAGTAGAGATATTATTAATTTTTTATATACAATGTTTTATCATTTATATAAGTAATATTTTAATAAATTATTTATCATATGATAGATATACAATCAAAATAATTTTTATATATATTTATATAATCAACATATAATAGAGTATAAATAAATGATTTCTAAATAAAATAACAAATTGCAGTATAGTAGTACTATTAATTATAAATATGAATATTTTAAATATTATATATTATAATAATAGTTATTTATTATATATTAATAGCACTATATAGCATATAATTCGTAAATTTGTTATATTTAAACATATTAGATATCTTTTACACAATAACTAAAATATTGCTCAAATATTATTAAAATAATAACAAAGTGTTTATTTTATTGATTCGTTCTTAATATATATAATTAATTATATTCTATATAAAATATATTGTTATATATATTAATCTGAAATAAAATATTATTATCAGTAATATTCAATATATTTATATTTATTTATCAACAGACTAACAATAAGATTTATATAAAAATTTGTTATTTTGAAATTATTATGTTTTGCATTACGTAATTAATAATTTAGTATTATTACATGTGTATACTATTTAAAAAACAATAAATAAAAATCATTATTTATTGTTTTTTAAATTAATAATTTTTGATAAAATAATCATGTCCTAAATAGGTAATAAAATATCAAATATTTAATAATGTAGTAAGTTATTTAATATTGATATATAATATGATAAATATAATATAATACTTTATATAGATACTAATAATATTAAATATTTTTTATTCAATACAATAAAATATTATAATATTATTTAATTAATTCTTAAACCATAGAAAATTTAATAAATATTAAAAATTGTAATATTAAATTTTATAATTATTTTAAATCATAATAATAATTATTTTATAATTTATTTAGATCATTATATAATTTTATTATAGTATGATATAATATAAAAATATCAAATGACATTAATAATTATTTATTGTAAAGATAGATTAAAGAATTTATGATACTATTGTCGATATTACATTTTCCTGATAAACGGCTTCGCACTATAGCACAGCTGGTAACAGAAATTACACCGAATACTAAGCATATAATTAATAATATGCTTTACACTATGTATGCAAAAGATGGCATAGGTTTAGCTGCTACTCAAATAGATATTCACCGTCGTATTATAGTAATTGATATATCTGAAAATAAAAATAAACCTTTAGTATTAATTAATCCTGAATTAATAACAAGCTATGGTCAAATCAGTATTAAAGAAGGTTGCCTATCAATTCCCGAACAACATGCATTAATTGAACGTGCTGCATATGTAAAAGTAAAAGCTTTAGATCATAATGGAAAGTCTTTCATACTAGAAGCTGAAAATCTCTTAGCTATCTGCATACAGCACGAAATAGATCATTTATTTGGAAAACTATTTATTGATTATCTCTCACCATTGAAACGTTATCGTATAAGTAAAAAATTAAAAAAAACTTATAGACATTTACTTAAAGCCTAAATAATTTTTATTGACATAGGAACATAAAATTGTCTCAATCTTTACGTATTATTTTTGCTGGAACTCCTGATTTTGCAGCGTGTTATCTTGATAAATTATTATCTTCAGAACATAAAATAGTTGGTGTATTTACACAGCCAGACAGACCATCAGGACGTGGAAATAAGATTACATATAGTCCGGTAAAGATTTTAGCAAAAAAATATAATATACCTATATTTCAACCAATATCATTATGTTTAATGGAAGATCAATATTTAATTTTTGATCTTAATGCTGATGTAATGATAGTAGTAGCTTATGGTTTAATATTGCCTATAACTGTGTTAGATAATCCACGTTTAGGTTGTATTAATGTACATGGTTCACTACTTCCTCGTTGGCGTGGAGCAGCACCTATTCAACGTGCCTTATGGTTTGGAGATACTATAACTGGTATTACTATTATGCAAATGAATAATGGATTAGATGCTGGAGATATATTACATAAAATATCTTGCCCAATAACAGCTCAAGATACAAGTGCAACGTTATATAAAAAATTAGCACATATAGGTCCTAAGGAATTATTAGATACATTAATTAAGTTAGATAATGGCACTATAAATCCTAAAAAACAAGATGAAAACATGGTAACTTATGCCCATAAGATCAGCAAAAAAGAAGCACTTTTAAATTGGAACTTATCTGCCATACAACTTGAACGTTGTATTCGAGCTTTTAATCCATGGCCTATAAGTTTTTTTATACTGAATTGTCAACAAATTAAAGTTTGGCAAGCAAAAGTTATTGTTACTAATCATGGTGAAAAACCAGGCACTAATATTAGCGCAGATAAACATGGAATTGCTGTTGCAACTACTAATGGTATTTTACTAATGACTCATCTACAACCATCCGGTAAAAAAATTATGTCTGCACTAGATTTAATAAATTCTCGTCGTGAATGGTTTCAACCAGGAAAAATTATAGGTACTACTAGATAAATTAGATTAGATGATGTGTTGTATGATATATTATTTTTATCAAACATTTACAATGTTATATGTGTATCTTGCGTTATTAAAAAAGTTACAGAAAATTATATAATAATTTATGAAATTATATTATTCTAATAATAACTTTAAATATTAAATTAATAATAATTATTTTAACTGATTTTTATTATTACTAAGTTACGTATTAAATATAACATTAAAGAACATTAGATGATAGATTGATATATAACTAATAATTTTTCTGTATTTATTGTTAATAATATAAACAGATAATTATATAAATATAATTTATATTATTATCTATACTTTTATGCTTATTTATTTATATAATGTAATATATAGAGTTAATTATTTTATATATTTATTATCTTTAATAACTTTCATATTATCTATTAAATAATAGATATTAATTAACTTATAATATTTAATATATTATCACAATAATATTATTTATTATATATATTTTAATATAAATTGATTATTAATAATACAAAATAAATATTATTTTTTTATATTATATATTATTATATACTAGATATAACATATGTTATAATACTACTAATATTTATTTAAATAAAAGAAATAAGTGCCTATGTCTTAATATTATAATCATTTAATTATATTATAAATATATAATATATAAATCTATTTTTATAGATTTATATCTACGTTAGCATTTTATAAAATTATTTATCGTTTTTATTTATTATATATTTTTAATAAAAATAGTAATTACCTTAAATAAGGTAATAGTGTTCTTTATGTATGCACTATGATAATAGCAATAATAATTTAATACATATTAAATCTCAAAAAAATAAAATTTTATTGTTTTTAATATTTATAACGATTCATAGAAATCAATTTATTATTTATAGGTTATATATCATATTAAGTGTTCATTTAAATTAAATAATTTCATAAATTAATCTTGTATATATTTCATATATTATTAATGATATTTATAAAATAATTATTTTATAATTATTATTCCTATAATAATATTTTTATTTTATCTAAAGTATATTAAATCTTGCTAAATTAAAAATCATAATAATTTACAATAATTCTATTTAGTAATAGAATTATATTAAATATAATAGGATATTATTTAGCATATTTTCTAACTAGCAAATAAATTTTATGAAAACATTTAAATCTTTTATAGTCAAGCATGATATTTATAAAAATATTTTAAATGGTTCATTTATATAACAAATAAAAAAATATTAATGAATTAAAATTTAAAATAATTATTTACATAAATATTCTAATATTACAATGTAATATTTTATTATCTATTTAATAATATTATACCTACTAAATAATATTGAATATTAATTATTTAATAAAATTAATATATTTTTATACGTTTAATTATAATAATTTTTATATTATTTATGCTATATATAATATTTTTACAACAGTATATTATGAAATACTAATAATAAATTAAATAAATATAAAACAATATTATTCCTGTTTGATTAAAAGATTGTATATAATAATTGTAGTATTTTTTACTATGAATTTATATATTATTATTTTATAATAATTTTTTTAACTTTTAACCTTATAGAATTTAATTATATAATAATAATATACAACTAATATCTATGAAAAAATTATAAAAAAATCTAGTAACTAAATTTAATCAAATTATTTTAGAGATATTTAATATTATTATTTATATTAAAGAGATAAAATATATATTTTTTATAAATTAATTATTATGTATATTGCTAATATATTATTAAAATAAAACAAACAATATTAATTTTGATATTAATATTTATGTAGTTAACTCTAAACATATTCATTATAATTGAATGTTTTGGTAATAGATACACTAAAGTACTAATACACATAAATACAAAAACATTTACATTAATATAATTAAATATTTCAATAAAATAATAAGAAATGATTAATCATTAATAATTTTTACAGAATGTACATTATATAGGAATAAAAAATGAGCAAAAACGATATATGTAAAAATAACTTTATCCGTCATATTATAGAGAAAGATTTAATATCTGGTAAACATAATATAGTACATACACGTTTCCCACCAGAACCAAATGGATATTTACATATTGGACACGCTAAATCTATTTGCTTAAACTTTGGCATTGCTAAAGATTATAATGGTTTTTGTAATTTACGTTTTGATGATACTAATCCGGTCGCAGAAAATATTGAATATGTGCAATCAATAAAAAAGGATCTACAGTGGTTAGGATTTGAATGGAATGGTGCAGTGCGTTACGCTTCTGACTATTTTGATCAACTGTATCAATATGCTATAGAATTGATTTTAAAAGGTTTAGCTTACGTTGATTGTCTTATTCCTGAACAAATACGACAATATAGAGGCACCTTAACTTTACCAGGAAAAAATAGTCCATATCGTAATCGTAGTATTGCAGAAAATATTAAACTTTTTAAAAAAATGCGTAACGGTAACTATATGGAAGGAACTGCATGTCTTCGAGCTAAGATTGATATGGCTTCTCCATTAATAGTAATGCGTGATCCAGTACTCTATCGTATAAAATTTACTGAACACCATCGTACAGGCAAAAAATGGTGTATTTATCCTATGTATGATTTTACTCATTGTATTTCTGATGCTTTGGAAGGAATTACGCATTCATTATGTACACTAGAATTTCAAGAAAACCGTCGCTTATACGATTGGATATTGAGTAATATTAGTATTAGAATACGTCCAACTCAATATGAGTTTGCTCGTCTTAATCTTACATATACTATTTTGTCAAAGCGCAAGCTAAACAAGATTATTGCGGAAAATATTGTAGAAGGATGGGATGATCCACGTATGCCAACAATTTCTGGATTACGCCGTCGTGGCTATACTGCAAAATCAATTCGTGAATTTTGCTTACGTATTGGTGTGACGAAGCAAGATAGCTATGTAGACATTTCTGCTTTAGAATCCTGTCTTCGTGATGATCTTAATAAAATTGCACCACGAGCAATGGCTGTGTTAAATCCTATTAAAGTAATTATTGAAAACATGTCTGATCATAATATAGAGATGATATCTATGTTAAATCATCCAAGCAATCCTGAGATGGGCACTCGTAGTGTACCATTTAGTAATCAGATCTATATAGATCGTTCAGATTTTCGTGAAATATCTAGTAAAAATTATAAACGCTTAGTATTAGGACAAGAAGTACGTTTACGTAACGCTTATATAATAAAAGCCGAACGTATTGAAAAAAATAATAATGATGAAATTACAATCATTTATTGCACTTATGACCCAAATACATTGAAGAAAAATCCTATTGATGGACACAAAGTACAAGGTGTTATTCATTGGGTTTCGGTCAATCATGCACTACCTGCTACATTTTATATTTATGATCATTTATTTAAATTAGCTGATCCAAATACTACTGACAATTTACTATCTATCATGAATACTCAATCTTTGACTATCATGAAAGGTTTCGTGGAACCAAGTCTTAACACAGCAACTTCTAAAATAACTTATCAATTCGAGCGTAAAGGTTATTTCTGTATAGATTACAATCGATCAACATTTACTAACTTAGTATTTAATCGTACTGTTAGTTTACGTGAAACGCAAACTAACAGTACGATTAAATACTAAGTTAGTAAATGTTATAAAATATCAATTTATTGTCATAATTTATAAAAACATAATACAGAACATAATGTAATATATTTACTATTTTTATCAATATGAATAAAAGATATACATTAATATGCATAGATTATAGTAATTATAAATATATATCCAATATATCCTAATATATAAATAAAATAATGTTTACTGTATTAATATATTTAATGATGTCAAGAAATAATGATACAAGCAAAAACTAAAATATTATTTAAGAAAAATTTTAAAAAAATTATACTATATTGAAAGTAATTATCTTTATGATGTATTATATGTTATTTTATTATACTATTTATTTTTTAATTATAATGACTAGCTTTAAGTTAATAAGTAAGAAAAATAAATTATATTAATAATACTTTATAAGTATTATTTCTTTAATAAAAATACTATACATATATCAAATATATCTTAGTATATGCAATTATTTTTTAGATTGTATTTTATTAAATTTTTGAAAAAAATCATACAAGAAATTATTTTATTTTTTAATAAAATACTTATTATAATTTATAATCTAAAATTATTTATTATATATAATTTTATATATAACTAGTTTACTATATAATATATCAATAAAAATAAACTATATTTTATTTTTTATTAATATATAACTAACATATTAATTAATAATCTACTATTAAATTATGTAATATCTAAGATTAACTTGATATATAATTAAATTAATAACTACTTTAAAAAAGTATATGTAATAATATTGTAGAAGATATAACATGAATAGTTAATGTAATAAATAGTTAATATTTTTTAATATAAATTATGATCTTATACATTAAAAATAATAATAATAATTTAAAGATTTATTATATAACATTCTTTACGATGTACATCAGATTTGTAATATAAAATCATAATATTACGTAGTACCTAAAATAATATTAATAATACAACTAATATTAAGTGATACATTTAGAATAATTATATAACATAAACATAATGCTTTTAAAAAGATAGACTTTTACTTTAAAATATAAGTTATTATTAATGTGTGTATACATAAAATATATTATAGAATATTCATATAATATATGATATTATATACTTTCATACGAAAAGTAATTAGAAATATTTTAATATATATATAAGTTGTGTTTGCAAAAACTATACTGATATGATTGAGTTTTATAAAAACATATAGACTAGAAATAAAGTTTATATACATAGTTATAAAAAGATAACAATAGTATAAATGACTTATTTATATAAAATACTTAATATAAATTTTATTCAATACTATTAATAATAAAATATATTATATTAGTTATAACCTAGAAAACTCTATTATTAATAAGGTACAACATACATTTAATCTTTATCTAAAATTAAAGTTATATAATACATACATACTGCACTATAAATAGATTATCAATTATTAAAATAATTTATTTATAATCTTTTTTATATTTTTAATTGGACTAATCAAGCCATTTCTTATATTAATTATTATCTTATGCGACAAGAATGGAATACTAAATGACTGATAAACTAACATCACTACGCCAAATAACTACCGTTGTTGCTGATACTAGCGATATTAATGCAATTAAATTGTATAAACCACAAGATGCGACTACTAATCCTTCATTAATTCTAAGTGCCGCACAAACTACTAAATATTATAAAATAATACACGAAGCTATATCTTGGGCTCAAGATAAAAGTAAAAATATAAATCAACAAATTATCGATGCATCAGATAAATTAGCAGTTAATATAGGATTAGAAATTTTAAAACTTATTCCAGGTCGTATTTCTACCGAAATTGACGCTCGCATGTCTTATGATACTCATAATAGTATAGCAAAAGCTAGACGTTTAATTAAGATGTATAATGATGCTGGTATTAGTAATGATCGTATTCTCATAAAATTAGCTGCTACTTGGCCAAGCATCCGAGCAGCAGAACAATTAGAAAAAGAAGGAATTAATTGCAATCTTACTTTATTATTCTCTTTCGCACAGGCTCGTGCTTGTGCAGAAGCAGGTGTATATCTTATTTCTCCTTTTGTTGGTCGTATTTTAGATTGGTATCAAGATCATACCGATCAAAAACAATATGAAATCAATCAAGATCCTGGAGTAAAATCTGTAACAGAAATATATAAATACTACAAACAATATAATTATAATACCATCGTAATGGGTGCTAGCTTTCGTAATATAAACCAAATAATAGAATTAGCTGGATGTGATCGACTTACTATTGCTGCTCCTTTACTAAAAGAACTTTCTGATAAACAAGGTGATATTGAATGTAAATTAAATTATACTGGTAATATTAAATGCCGTCCAATACCTTTAACAGAAGCTGAATTTTACTGGCAACATAATCAAGATCCAATGGCAGTTGATAAACTGTCTGATGGTATTCGTAAATTTGCAGTAGATCAAAAGAAGCTAGAAGATATGATTTCTCATTTACTTTAATTTATACTAAATAAGTTATTTTTCCTTTTAAAAAATTTTATTGTACTTTAATATAATAGTTATAGTTAAAGTAATCTTTAAAAAAATTATGCAGCATTTATTGTATGATTACACAATAAAAGCTGCATAATTTTTATATTATTGTATATATTACTGATATATAAATGTTTAAATAATTAATAACCTAGTATAAAATTTATATAAATGTTATAATTATTGTATAATCAAATAAATTAATCTTATCTTATTATAAGATAGATAATCAGTATTATTACTAAACAATATATTATATATATCTATGTATATCTATAAATATTACATTTTTACAAAAAAATTATGTTTTATAATAAATCATTTAGTATGTTAACAAATAATAGATATTACTTAATAAAATATTATATATTGGTAAATATTAATTAATTATATATTTTATTGGCATAATACAGTTAGAGTATTTTTAATAAAACTAAAATTGTTAATATTTATTAAATATTATTACTTAAATAAAAGTATTTTGCTATTTAATTATTTTTTGCTATTATAATCGATTAAAATTAATATATAATTGTATTACAATACATATTACATAATTCATGTTAATAATCTTAATATATATTATATAAGATTAAAATTATTGTAATACATCTTATATAAATAAAATGTTATAGCAGAATAAATATTATTTAATAATTTAATTAAAATAATAAAATAAAATTAAATCAATTAGATTGATTCTAATTTAAAAAATAACAATATAAATATTATATTTATTGTATGTAATATTTATAATATTTCATAAAAGTTATATATTAAGTTGTTCATGTCTTGCAAAATAAACTCAGCATTAATTGTAATACAATTAAATATTTTGTATCAATCGTAGAAAAATATAAATTATTATTACTTATAGTAAGTAATATAGATATCAGAACACAAACTACAAACTTAAAAAGTTACTATAATAAATATTAAACTCCATCAATTAGAATATTTAACATGGATATAACAAACAATCTAAATAAAATGAACGAAAGATTCCGTGGGTTTTATCCTATTGTCATTGACATAGAAACTGCGGGATTTAATGCGAATAGCAATCCACTACTTGAAATTGCATCAATAACATTACTTATGAATGATGATGGATGGTTAGAGTTAGATGAAATATTACATTTTCATATTAAACCTTTTGCTGGTTCTATTTTAATTCCTGCAGCTTTAGAATTTAATGGTATTGATCCAGAAAATCCACTACGAGGAGCAATCAGTGAACGTGAAGCACTGCAAACTATCTTTAAAAAAGTACGTCAAGGTATTAAGGAACATAATTGTCATCGTGCAGTTATAGTAGCACATAATGCACATTTTGATCATTCATTTATAATGGCAGCAACTGAACGTACTGGATTAAAACATAATCCTTTTCATCCATTTGCTACTTTTGATACTGCTGCATTAAGTGGATTAGTTTTAGGTCAAACTGTATTAGCTAAAGCTTGTATTGCAGCTAATATTCCTTTTGATAATACACAAGCACATTCAGCTCTTTATGATACCAAACAAACTGCAATATTATTTTGTGAAATTGTTAATCGTTGGAAACGTATGGGTGGCTGGCCGCCACTACCTCATCATATTGCAGAAAAAATTGCTTAATTAATGATTTTGATCTACTTTAAATGTTATTATATTAATTAATAATATAAGACTTACAATTAAAACAATTATGTGATTCTTATAATTAGGATACATTCAATAAGTTTGAAATATAATTTATTTTTATAAAATAAATTTTATTAAAAATGATTTTGTTAACTATAATATAGTATGATATATGTAATTAAATATTATTCTTTTAGATTGTTATGTTTTATATATTAATATTTCATTAAAATCATGTAGTAAACATTAATAATTATAAACTCTTCTTTAAAAAGAAAAGTTTATTTAAAATATATTACAAGTGTATTATATAATAATCTTTAATGCCCGTATTATATCTTTAATGATACTATTGTCTCTACAAGAGTAAGGATCTACTAGAATATACATAAAATAAAGATTAAATGCACATTTTCTGATATGCAAGAAGAAAGGTGTTCTAATATATCTATTGTTTTGATTCACATATATAATACAAAATATATTCACCAATTTTATTATCTATTAGTAATAATGTACTATTATTAATCAATGATAGTATCATAATATTTTTTAAGATACTTCATATACTAAAATGATAAATATACAACACTTAATAAGTAATATTCTTAGAGCATAATTTAAGATTTATAAAAATAAAAAATTTTACAAAAAATAATATTGATTATCATTTATAGATAATTAATGAATTATTTAATTAATAATAAATATATAATAATATTTTAAATATTAATAATAACACACTTATTAGTGATACATCAAATTATTTTTAATAAAAATAGTGATATTATCATTAATAAAATAACATTATTTTAAATAATAATCATTTTTTATCATATTAATCAGTATTGGAAATAAATAATCTTTAGTATAATAAAATATATATTAAAATTTTTTTAAAAAAAGCCATACCATCATTAATGAATAATGTATATACTTATTAAATAAAATATTAAATATAAAGCTTTAATATATTTTTTGAGTATATAAACAATCATTTATTCTTAGAATAGGATAAAGGGTATAGAGTGTCTATAATAATGAATTAATATGATATTTTAATTCTTATGTAAGCAAAATATATTATTTATATAAATATATAATTTATATTATATTAGCATAATCATAATGAATATTAGTTAGATATTAATTAAGAAAATTATTTTTATCTTTTAAAACTACCTTTCTGTAATACCATTATTACATATTAACAAATTTTTAAAAATATTTATAAAAATGTATCACTTCCAATGAAGTAGTTGACTAAATACATTTTTATGTAATTCTCTAATATATCTTTTAAAAAATACATGTTTCAATAATTATTTTTTTGATATAATTAAACTTAGGTAATTTTATGAGAACTTTTACAGCTAAATCAGAAACAATAAAACGTGAATGGTATATAGTAGATGCAACAGGAAAAACATTAGGTCGTTTAGCCACTGAAATTGCTCGTCGTTTACGTGGTAAACATAAATCAGAATATACTCCACATGTTGATACTGGTGATTATATTATTGTTTTAAATGCAGAAAAAATTACTGTAACAGGTAATAAGTATTTTGATAAAATATATTATCACCATACAGGACATATAGGCGGTATTAAACAAGCCACCTTTAAAGAAATTATTCATAAATATCCTGAACGTATTATTGAAAAAGCGGTAAAAGGCATGCTTCCAAAAGGATCATTAGGTAATACTATGTATCGTAAATTAAAAATTTATGCTGGTAATCAACACAATCATGCAGCCCAAAAGCCGCAAATTCTTGACATTTAATCGGGATGAAACATAATATGCCTGAGATTCAATATTACGGTACTGGTCGTCGCAAAAGTTCCGCAGCTCGTGTTTTCATGAAACTTGGTAGTGGTAGTATTTTAATTAATCAACGTGATTTAGAACAGTATTTTGGTCGTAAAACAGCTCGCATGGTAGTTCTTCAGCCTCTAGAACTAGTAAATATGGTTAATAATTTTGATTTATATATCACTGTAAAAGGTGGTGGTATTTCTGGTCAAGCTGGCGCAATACGTCATGGTATTACCCGTGCATTAATGAAATATGATGAATTATTACAAAATCAACTACGTAAAGCAGGCTTTGTTACTCGTGATGCGCGTCAAGTTGAACGTAAGAAAGTTGGTTTACGTAAAGCACGTCGTCGTCCACAATTTTCTAAACGTTAATTTCTGTTATATTTTAGATATATAAAATTTAAAAAATTTTGGCTTGCCGTTAAAAATGCACATTTTTATTTTATAATAATAGAATTTTACGGTAAGTCATTTTGTTTTTTATAGTGTTATTTTTTTCTAAAAATGTTTAAGTTATAAAATAAAAAATATATAACATGTTTATATATGTCGTATAATCTTATTATATTAATAATTGAATATCTTGAATAAGATACTGTATAGATTCCTTATAACATTACCTTTAAATATATAAATATGAATTTTTTATTAAAAATATTTTGCATAAAAAATACTATTAGTATAATTTTATATCCATAAAATATAAAAATATTATATATATTTTGATAATAATAATATAATTTATTATTTTTATTACATCAACGATGTTAATAATAATCATATATTAATGAAAATTAAAGTATATTTATATGTAAAAATTTAATATGCATATATTTAATATAATTAAAAATTTTATTTTTAAAAAATATTATTTTTGATAATAAAATGATAAAAATTAATTAATTGGTTATAATCCTAAATTATTATTTAATAATAAAATAAATATAATAAAAGTATATACTATATAAACAAGTAAAATATATATAGAAATATTTACTAAATAACCAAGAAAAGCCCTACTAGCTGTATCTCAGCACATACTGTACTTGCTACGGCTGCTTCTTTCCAGATCTGACCGAGTTTACAAGTTAATATTGCAAGAGAGCTAATAGAGCCTTTATTTTTATTTAATTTATTTTAAAAAAATACAATATTATACATATATTAAGTAATTATCTATGATAACGAAACTTAATGCAAGAAATAAAATTATTTTTTATTAAAAATTAGTTATCTTTATATAAATTACGTTCTTTATTATTATAATAATATATGATATATTTATGATTTTTAATGATTAATAAATCATATGATTAATACAATGTTATATTAAAGTTATTTATTAATAATAATTTTAACTAATTAATGTTATACACTAAATTATATATTATTTAATTTGTTATAATCATTAATTATAAATTATGTTAATTATTGATATAAAATTTATTAATTGATATATTATCTATAATATTTTAAAAATCTTTAATTTTTTTCATAAGAAATAATAATTACTATAATTAAACTAATATAATTTTTTTTAACATTATACTTGCATTAGAAATATACTATCAATTTTATTGTTTTTATGTATAGACAGTATAAAGTTGTTATTTTTTATATAACATTGGTAATAATCTTAATAATTTTATTAACTACACTATATTAATAATAAGTTATATATAAAGATATATAAAAAATTATGTTATTATAAACATTACAAATTTATATACATTACTTATAAAGTAGATCATTAGCATTATATAAAGAAAATAAATCATACTATCAATATTATAGTATAGTTAATAATCATTACATTCAATAATGCATGCTATCACTAATATATAATATAATACTAATTATTATAAATACTTTTTATTATTATATAAGATAATAACTATTATAAATAATATTAATTAAAATAATTTTTTAATATAAGAATATTATATATATAGTATGTATTTTTTATTTTTTGTATTAATATATTTTAATATATATACATTTATTGCATATTAAATTATAATAATTTATCTATATATTAGATTTTTAATTATTTCTTAATTCTTAATTTTATATCTAAAAAGCCATGCTTGTTAAGCAATGGACATAAAATTAAAATACATTGATTTATATGAATACATTTTAAACAAAGTATATAAAATACATGTATAATTATATCAATGATATGATAAAAAGTAAATATCTTAAAGTTAATTTAATAATAATTTAACATCAAATAATTTATGAATTATTACAATAATAATAATTATTTTTATTGTAAAGTTATTAAAATATCAAACAGATTTATAAATTAATAATGAAAATTAATAATTACGTTTAAATATATAACTGTATATTTAGTATTATCTGCTAAATAATTTATTATATATAGCATACATATTATTATGTATAAGGATTTTAATTAAAAAATAAAATATTTTTATATAGTAAAAATATTTTATATAACATTAAATATATTTGATATACTTAGCAATTTTTAAATAATGATATAATATAATACTATATTATTTAAATATAAATTATTACAATAATATCATATTAAGGATATCCAATTATATTAATACTTTTATATAATACACACGTGATATTTATTTTAATTAAAAATAATTGTAATTGTATTAATTAATTATGATTGAAGTTGATACAATATGTATTGCATATCATACGGTAATACTTTAAAAGTAAACTACATTAACAATAATTAAATATTATTATATTTAATATATATTATTACGTAATAAAAGAATACTTATATATTTTGTTGCTATTGTAATATCAATAAAATATTATTAGTAATAAAACAATAAAAGTTAAGCATATTAAATACCAATAAATTAAAAAAGAATATTTTAATCTTTCATAAGATAAAATAAATTTTTTATAAATACAGGATAAACTGTATATTTTTATATTGATAATTAATTTTTTATTTAAAAAATTGACTGATTTTTGCTTTAAGAATATCTATTGCAATACGATTTTTACCGCCACGTGGGACAATAATATCAACATATTGTTTAGATGGCTCAATAAATTGTAAAAACATTGGGCGCACTGTTTTTTGATATTGTGCCATTACAGAATCCATTGAACGACCGCGTTCATTAACATCACGTCGAATACGACGCATTAAGCATATATCTAAAGGTGTATCAACAAAAATAGAAAAATTCAGTGCATTACGCAAACATGCATCAGTTAACAATAAAATACCTTCTAAAATAATTACTTTTTTTGGTTTTAGATGAATAGTGCCTTTCATACGAGTATGCTCTACGTAACTATATTGCGGTAGTTCAACAGCTTTTCCTTTTTTTAACATCTGTACATGTTGAAATAATAAATTATGATCCATCGCATTTGGATGATCATAATTAGTTTGGATACGCTCTTTCATGGTTAAATTAGTTTGATCTTTATAATAACAATCTTCCGGTATGACACCTATATTTTCTTCACCTACTTGTTCACGTAACTCAAGATAAAGTGTATTAGCTATTAAACTTTTACCTGAAGCAGATGCACCTGTAATGCCAATTATAACGCAATTATAAGAATTATCAATCATACAATTTTAAAACCTATTTTTAATGTTTGACAAAGTGCAAGTAGATATATATCTTGCCCTTACCCTTTTCTAGTCGTAAGTATCTATTATTTATTAAGTCTAGAATATGTAATGGACTATATACTATTTTTGTAAAAATTTATTATTAAAAACAAAAATTAAGAACATTTTATAAAAAAATACTAGTTAATAGTTAAAATTTATCACATTATTTAATTATATATAATAGAATTTATTTATGATATATTAACCAATACTAGTTTAATAAATGTTTAATTATTTTAGATATTTATACTGTAAATATTTTACAGTATAGCTTTGATTTATTAGTTAAATATAATATAAACATATAATTTATTTATACTAATATTTAACATTAATTTTTAATTAAGCGCTCATTTAATAACACATATATTATTAAATAATAATATCTTTTGTTAGTACATATTTTATATCTTTAAAATATAACATTCTCTGTATATTTTAAAATACTTATTATTTATATATAATTGAATATATTTACTATAACAATAAATATTACTTTAAGTTTTAGTATAAAATCTTATGAAATAAAATATAGCATTTTTTGTAATTTATATCTGTAATTAAATATTTTTCAAAATTATTAATAAATAATTTTTGCTACTACTTTTTTAAAAAAATTTGTATAAAATATTAATTTACTAATTTTAATAAAAATCTTATTTATGTAATAATGACATAAAGTTAACTGAAGATAATATCTATATATTTAAGTTATATATTATTAAGTATACTAATATAAAGTATATATAATACAAAATGCTTTAAAATAATTTAATAATAGTAATATATGTAGTATAAGAGACAAGCCTGTATTTTGAATATGGATTATTTAATAACCAATAAATTCTAGTATTTATAATATTAATAGTATAAATATTATTTATATATAAAACATGACTAATAATACTGCTTATTAAATTGCGTAAAGATAAAATATTTTATATATGTTTGATATATTACTATAGTAATTTTAGTAATTATAAAAATTTTTTTTTAACATATAAGATATTGTGGTAATTAAAGAAAAATAGTTGTTTAATAATTTTATGGTGTATATGAATTGAGATGCATTAATATATAATTAATAGAAACGTATTAAAATGAAATGCATTTTGTAATATTAAAAATATTTATTATAGTTTAAATAAAATATATCTAAATACTATTATTCATAACAGCTATAGAAAATATGAGTAAAAATTAGATGATAAATAAATATCTTGATATAATCAATAACAGTATATATAATTAAGTAATTTTTATCATATTTACAATATAACTAATTTTTATATGAATTAGACTATTAAAATACTAAATAATTTTTATCAATTATATTGATATTATTTAAATAAAATTTGATACAATTTATACAATGACAATAACGAGTAAAATTTATATTTTATATTTATAATATATATTTAAGTAAACTTAAAATATCACTTTTAATATAAGTATTTTATAAAAAATATATTATCTTTAATAAAGAAGCATTCATTTCTCATGATTAGTAATATATCTTTCATGGATTATTATAATAGTAAATAATTTTTATAAACCATTAAATAAAATTACTACATATCTCTAAAGTATATTAGATTATTAATATAGTTATATTTATTTTATCTAATACATAAAAATTATATAGAATAATATTCATATCTATTAGCATAATATTAATGCATAAGAAATAAAAAATTATTAATTTTTATTATAATTACTGTTATTATTAATATATCTTTTAAAAGATAATAAAAGTATAGATATTAATTGAGAGTATTTTTTAATACAAGTATAATGTTATTATAAATAATAAAGTGCTTATTTATAAAAATATTGAAAACTACTAAATTATATTTTTATACTTATTATCATATATCTTATTAAATAAATGTTATAAATAATTTATTGCAGAATATTATATGCATAATAAATTTATTATTATAAATAATATAATTATTGTTAATTATTATAGACCTATACTATTATTAAATAGTATAATAATAAATTATTATTATCAATATATAATATATAACATTTAATATATATATCAAAAAAATAATATAAATATTACATATATAATATTAATTTTATAAATACTAATTAAAAAAATATTAATTATTAATAATAATATATATTTAAAAGATATTTTTTATAATTTATTTATTTTATAATAATATTATACGCGTTTACGTACTACTTCAAATAAACAGATACCGGTTGCTACAGAAACATTTAAAGAAGAATTTTTACCAAGCATAGGGATACTAATTAATTCATCACAAGATTTACGAGTTAAATGACGCATTCCACAATGTTCAGAACCCATAACAAATGCTAGTGCCATATTACTAGTAATGCTGCTTTGATACAAATTAGAATTTGCTTTTGCTTCGGTACCAATAATCCATATATTTTGTTTTTGAAGAACGCGAATAGTACGTACTAAATTAGTTACGCTAATTAATGGTACATATGCTGCTGCACCACATGATACTTTCATAACTGTGGCATTCAGTTGTGCAGAACGATCTCGTGGAATGATGACTATATTTACGCCTGCGGCATCAGCACTACGTAAACATGCTCCAAGATTATGAGGATCAGTAATACCATCTAAAATTAGTAAAAATGGGGGCTGCTCTAAATCTTCTAATAATTTTAGTAAATCTTTTTCTTGATACTGACGTTTTTTACGTACAATTGCCATAATACCTTGATGTACTTTACTGTTTGTTTTTTTATTTAAAAAATGACGATGTTTGACTATCTGAATAATAATACCTGTTTTCTTTAGTAATTCTATAAGGCATATCAATTTATGATCTTTACAATTTTTCATTAGAAATACTTCAAGAAAACGCTGTGGCTCGCATTTTAACAAGGATTTGATAGGGTGAATACCATATATAATTTCGCTCATAATTTTAAAAAAATTATATTCATTAGTTGTATCCTATATTTAATATAAAAACACTAACAAAATTCTTGAAAAATAATAACACTAATATGCTCTGTTTTTAAAAAAATATTATATATATTGTAGTTATTATATAATATTTATTTGTATTTTTTAAATATTTTTTTAAATTAAGTAATGTAAATTCATCTAATAAATATTATATATGCAATATGTTATCTTAATTTATATTTTTTTAGTGATATCTGAGATATATTATAGTATAGGTAAATACTAGTTTCTTAATAATTATATCTTATTTATTATATAGATTGTCTTTATAAAGATATTTAGCTTAAATAGTTTTTATATAAATATTCATATATTAATAGATATTATATAATTAACAGTAAAACATAAATAGTAATAATTTATAATTCTTGCAATCTTTGAATACCAGCACAATAGATAAACATCTATGCAGTAAACTTTAATTATACATATATTATATAATATGATTTCTTTATTTTATTGATTATTTGATTTTTTTTAATATTATGCATGATTATATAATTTATTGCTTAGAAATATATCTATTATATATAATATTAAATTTACTATTATTACGTAATGAATAATATTTTTTATTTAAAATGAATAGCTTTATATAATCTATATAATATTTTATTATTTATTGAATTATGAATAATGATAAAAGTAATCTAGAGTAAATGAATTTTTATTAAAAATAATATTTATTTATCTTTTATTCACTATAAATAACTAAGTTATTTAATAGATCTTATTGCATATATAATAAATATTATTATTTAATTGTTATATCTTTATAAGATGTTCTATAGTACTATCTTTTTATAAAGATAGTATATGTAATATAAGATTTTTTTAATAAAATTACTAATTACTTATACATATCCTACCCAATAAATACTATAATATTTATTTTAGTAATATTAATATAATATTGATTATAAATCAATAATTTTGTTAAACAGTTGTGACAACTATAATAAATTACTAAATAAAATAATATATTTAATATAATTTTATTTATATATATTATTTTATGATTATAAATAATTATTTTTTAATAAATTAAAATATTTATTATTTGATATTGTAATTAATTACAAAATTACTATTTTTTAATAAAAATCTTTTGTTTAAAATAAGTAATAATTTCATTAAATTATTATTCATAATACTGTAACTAAAATATTAGATATTTAAAATATATAAAATATATATTATCTATACTGGTTACTTATGAGATTATATCTAGTAGCATCAAATCAAACATATAGCATATATTTCAATATAATAAATTATACATATGTTAAATTATATAATATAATAAAAATTATTTTTTATTCTTAAAAATCAAGTTTTATAAAGTATAATACCAGTGCTAAATTAGAACTTATTTAATATTTTCAACAAGATAATTTCCTAAAATTATTAATCTTAACCGATGTATAAAAATAACATTAATACCTATTATTAAATGTTAAAATACAATATTAAATAAATATAAACATAATAAAAAACTTAAAATATTGCAAATACATACCATTATAAAGTGTATACGGAAATAGTATTAGTATTAGTATTACCATTAGTAACTAATGCACCAGATACCATGACTACTATATCACCTTTCTGTACCAAACCTTTTTCAATAGCAATTTCTTTACCTATACGATAAAAATTATCTGTAAGAGTAATATCTAAAATGAGCATAGGAATAATACCCTTGCTTAAAAGCAATTGACGCTCAGTAACTGGATTAGAAGTTAGAGCTAATATCATAGCAGTTGGAAAATATTTTCGTATAGCCTTAGCAGATTTACCGCTTGAAGTAGCAATAATAATTAATTTTGCGTCTAATTTTTCAGCAGTTTCTACTGCACCACAACATACAGATTCAGCAATATGTGAATTAAAATGATCATTAAAATCTTTTAAACGACTCTGCATTATACGATCTGTACGTTCACAGATAGTTGCCATAATATTTACAGCTTCTAATGGGTACTTGCCATTAGCACTTTCACCAGATAGCATTACAGCATCAGTTCCATCTAATATTGCATTAGTAACATCACCTGCTTCTGCACGTGTTGGACGTGGTTTTCTAATCATAGAATCTAGCATTTGTGTTGCTGTAATCACTACTTTACGTGCACGATTACATTTGTCAATAATCATTTTTTGAGCAAATATTACTTCTTCAACTGGTATTTCGACACCAAGATCACCACGTGCAACCATAATACCGTCAGAAGCTTTTAATATTTCTTCAAAGTTACTTAAACCTTCTTGGTTTTCAATTTTAGAAATAATTTGTATATTTTGACCATTATGTGCATTCAGATGCTGACGTATTTTTATTACATCAGAACCTTTACGAATAAATGAAGCTGCAACAAAATCAACACATTGTTCACAACCAAATATTAAATCACTTTTATCTTTTTCAGCTAGTACCGGTAGCCGAATAGATACTCCTGGTAGATTAATGCCTTTATTTGCTCCTAAATATCCTGAATTTAGTACTTTACATATAACTTCAGTTCCTAAAATTTCAATAACCTCCATACCAATTAAACCATCATCGACCAACACAGTATTACCAATATTTAAATCAGAAGCAAAACCAGGATAAGTGACAGCTACACGATTGTTATTACCTAACATATTTGTAGAATCAGTTGTAAAGGTAAAAATTTGACCAACAGTTAAAGCTGCGTCCTTTCCATCTTTTAATTGCATAGTACGAATTTCTGGACCCTTAGTATCTAATAAGATAGCTGCTTTCTTACCAGTTTTTTTTATTACAGTACGAATATTTCTAATACGTTTTCCATGTTCTTGATGATTGCCATGTGAAAAATTTAAACGCATGACATTCATACCTGCGGTTAACATATTACTAAGCATTTCTTCTGAATCTGTTTTAGGACCGATAGTGCATACTATTTTCGTTTTTTTCATACAATATATTTTCTTTAAGTGATGATGCATTACAAATATGCTTATGAAGCTATAATAAAAAATATGTAATAAAACATAATACAATTATTTTTAATAAATTTTGTATTATTTAATCATATAAATATAAATATTCATAATATATAACATAATTGTATTATAATAAATAATTACTAAAAATAAATAGTATTAATTACTTGTATATTATTATGCAATATTACTCTTTGATATATTATTTTAATGTATTCATAATAATAGTATTATTTTGTTAAAAATCTTAGTAATTTTAAAATTATTACTAATTATTCATGATTATTCCTAACTTAATATTCACAAAACATATGAATTAATATTTCTATAAAATATTTTATCTAATAATATTTATCTAAATAAATCTATAATATATCATATATGCTAATTATCTTTAATTATATACTTATCTTTTAAGATTTAATTAAAATATTTTATATTATTTATTATAACCTATTATTATCGGTATCTAATAAGTATATCTATCTTATGATTTTTTAATCAAAATATAGCAGTGACAAAATCTATTTATGTAATATTATAATAAAAATATTTTACTTAATATATATAATTACTTAATTGTATTAATACTATACATTTGTCTATTATTTATATTTCTTAACAATATAAATAATAAAAAATAATTGTATACATTATCTTTTGAATCAATTAGTCTTATATCATACTGAATTATAAGAATCTATTTTGCTGTTATTTTTGCTAAAAAATTTTTATAGGTACAAATTTTTATATTATATAGCCAATAATAAATCATTTATATTACATATCAATAATCTTACGCTTACACTACATATTCTATATGTTGTTTAACAAAAGAAAACGTATATCATAATAATATAAAATATAATCTCTATGTTTTATATAAATAATATTAAAATTTTAATATTATTACAATACTTTTTAATATTAATACTACTAAATTACAAATTAATATATGTAAACTAGAATTGTATACTGAACTTAGTAAAAATTTAAATTTATTAACGTATAATACTATTTACACTATAAATTATAAATATTTAATTACATATGAACATGATAAATGTAATATTTATTAAATCATTAAAAATATTATTACTATAAATGATTATCTTATAAAAAATTATAAACACTCTTATTGAGATAATTTACTAAAATTGACTAGATTAAATAATTAAAAACAAGTAAAGATTTTTAATCAAGCTATATATTATATAAGTAAAAAAATTTGTTTATATGCAACATATAAATTAACTAATTTTTTATTTATTTTTTTTAGATAAAATCTATCTTATAATAAATATTATTTAATATATTTGATTCATAATTATTATAAATATTATTTTAGTATGATGTAAATTATTAATATCTATAAAATATCTAGTACTTATTTAAATAAGTACTAGATATTTTATAGATATTAATAGTAAAGTTAATTATGCGTCCGAGTGAAATCGAATCACCGACATCCACCATGTCAAGGTGGTGCTCTAACCAACTGAGCTACGGACGCATATCATATTATTAAAAGGTAATAATACTAATTTTATTTATAATAAAATGTTAATAACATTAACATGTTATTATATCTTTAGCAACTAGTTGCATTATATATTAATAAATATACATTTAGTAAATTTATCTTATAAAATAATTTAACGAGCAGAACGTTGCAAAATCCATACCTCTGGTTGTTTTTGTAGCCAACGTATTCGTAGTACCATCATAATAGCAGCAGCAGTTAAACCGATAATGAATCCTATCCAAAAACCACTAGGACCCATTGCTGGAACCATATAATCAGTTAGTGCTAGCGCATAACCAACAGGTAATCCCAAAATCCAATAAGCTATAAATGTAATAAAAAAAATAGATCGAGTATCTTTGTATCCACGCAATACTCCACTGCCAATAACTTGTACAGAATCAGAAATTTGATAAATTGCTGCTAGAAGCATTAAATGAGAAGCCATAGTAATTACTTCAGAATTTTTATTATAAAGTAACGCTATTGATTCACGGAATATTACTATAAAAATAGCAGTAAAGGCTGCCATAATTATACCAACAGCAATACTGGTATAAGCTGCAATTTTTGCATTATTAGCTGAACCTTCACCTAATAAATATCCCACACGAATAGTTACTGCTACTCCTAATGACATAGGTAAAACAAACATCATTGAACTAAAGTTCAATGCAATTTGGTGTCCAGCTACTGAAACAATTCCTAATGGTGATACTAATAAAGCTACTACTGCAAATAAAGTAACTTCAAAAAATAATGATAAAGCTACTGGCATACCAATATTAATTAAACGTTGAATGGTAAACCATTGTGGTGCTTCTAAGCTTTGAGGACGAAAATCATATAAACTATTAGCTTTTCGTACATACCACCACATAATAAAATACATTACCCAATAAACACTACCTGTTGCAACACCACAGCCAATTCCTCCAAGTGCTGGTACACCTAATTTACCATAAATAAAAATATAATTAATAGGAATATTGACTAATAGACCTATAAAACCTATAACCATACCTGGTTTTGTTTTTGATAACCCTTCACATTGATTACGTAATACTTGAAAAAATAAATATCCTGGAACACCCCACATAATAGCATGCAAATAACCAATAGTTTTTTTAGATAAATCATTATTGATATTGTGCATTATATCAATAATGTATTTAGCATTATAAAGAACTCCAATAATTACAGTAGATACTATTAGTGCTAACCAAAATCCTTGTTGTACTTGATGCCCTATTTGATCACGTCGACCAGCTCCATTAAATTGGGCAATAATTGGTATAAGTGCCAATAATAAACCATGACCAAATAAAATAGCTGGTAACCAAATAGAAGTTCCAATAGCAACTGCTGCCATATCTATAGCGCTTACACCTCCTGCCATAATAGTATCAACAAATCCCATAGCAGTTTGTGAAATTTGCGCAATAATCACTGGAATAGCCAGAGTTAATAAACTACGCGTTTCTACCCAATACTTATACACGCATACACCTTTATTATTTAAGAATAGGAAAAAATAGTAAAAACAACTTTTATATAGTAAAATTAATAGAGTTAGCTATATAAATAAAATGTTTATAATAAACTAAAATAATTATAACAATTCTTAAGAAATGTAATATAAAATACATAATCTTTCTAATATATACTTTTAACTAATACTAATAATATTTTAGTTCAATATGATTATCATCATTTTAATAAATACTGATAACTTGAATAATCTTTGAAATTAAGAAATCAATAAGTATATTAGCTAAAATGTATAAATATAATGTTATTAATAAATAATTATATTAATTACAGATAAAACACAAAAAATAAAATATTTTTTATAAAAAATTATATAATTATTATTTCTCTTTAAATTTGATTTCATACATAACTTAAAGCAAACTACTAGATAATTATTTTTAAAAATAGTTATTATAGAGGACTAATTTATGTTTACTGGCATTATTCAGTATACAGCTCCGGTAGTTTATATTGATCAAAAGTTAAATTTTCGTACCCATGTATTAGAATTTCCACAAGAGCTACTGTTAGATCTACAGCTAGGTGCATCAGTAGCGCATAATGGTTGTTGTTTAACTGTTACGCAAATTAGAGATCATTTTGTTAGTTTTGATCTAATACAAGAAACAATAAAACTTACTAATTTAGGAACAATTACAGTTGGCTGTTTAGTTAATATAGAGCGCGCAGTAAAATTTAATGATGAAATAGGCGGTCATTTTATATCTGGACATATTATTTGTACTGCTACAATCATTAAAATTTTAATTTCAGACAATAATTATCAAATTTGGTGCAAAATTCTTGATTCTAATATAATGAAATATTTTTTACATAAAGGTTTTGTTAGCATTGATGGTATTAGTTTAACTATTAGCAAAGTAACAAAAAATTATTTTTGTGTCCATCTTATTCCAGAAACTTTGTTACGTACTACTTTAGGCCTAAAGCGCTCAGGGGATAGGATAAATATTGAAATTGATCGACAAACACAGGCAATTGTTGATACTGTAGAGCGTCTGTTAATAAATAATAACAAATATTTTAAAAAAGCATTAAAAAGATAAATAAAGTTTGCATATTAATAATTAAGCACTAAGTTTTATAGTATAATATATTACTATATAATTATATTAACATATAAATGATTTATTATAATTAGTTTACTCCGTGCTATAAATAAAACTAAAAAGAATGTATTATTAATTTTATATAATAATGTAATTATATTTAATTTATTTTTAACATGATATTATATCATTAATTAGATATTTTAATATATCTTTTATTAATTTAATAATAAAAGATATAATTATTTAATAAATTTTTTATCTTATTAAATAAGATATTTATATATATTTTTATATTATTTATATATGAATATATTAATTTTAGAAATTTAAGAATATAATTATTTACATATTTTATAAATAACTATAACTATCTAAATTAGATTAATAAAATACATTATTTTATTAACTTTATAACTTATTTTCATTACAGTTAAATAACTATTAAGAATAGTTTTACTATTTAAAAAATTTAATTTTTTAAAAATGAATTGTTTCTTTTAAGTAAAATAAATAAATTTTTTATATTTTTAATGTTTATTTATTAAATTTATAACTTTATAGCATTGAGATCAGAACAAGCAACTACAACTAGTTATAACACATTATATAAATAATTTGAATATTAAATTTTTATAGGTTAATTAGTTATTATAGCATATTTTTATAAAAATAACAATGTTTATTAATTTTGATTATAAAATCATTGACATTATTAAATAATGTTAATTTTTTTAAAAATTAAAAAATTAATAGCATGGTTAAGTTATATTTAATATCATACATAGCTCTATATGCATTAAACACAATAAAACTATATATTATCATAATTGATAGTAATAGTATAACAATAATATAATTTTTATAAATAAATAATATTTTGATTAACTATAAATATATTTATTTAATATCATTACTTAAATTATTTAAATATAGATTAATACAGTAAAAAACTTTATAAATAACAAATTATTATAGTTTATTTATAAAAATTATATTTATTCTTAGTTCAAATACTTACATTTTTAATGATATAAAATATATTTTATGTGTATCTCATATATTTTAAAGCATTACTTTACATTATGTATATCATAATAATTGTAATATAAAAAGTTTTTTATTTTAGTAAATCATTCTAATTATATATATTTTTTAATTTAAAATTATTATTAGTTATATTATGATATATTTTGAGTATAAATAATTATATATATCTCTGGTATAATATATTTACTTTTTATACTTCTTAAAACGTAATATATAAAATTTTTTTTAACTATAAATGTTATAAAGTTTTATATTGAATTTATTTTAATAGAATCGTTAATTTCTAGTATATAAATGTTATATACCTTATTACTGTCTTTGACAGATTACTTATGTAATCCGCAAAGAGCAATAATAAATTTTTTAATGTTTAAGATTAAATAAATTTTATTTATAAATTATATTTTTATAAAAAAAAACTTATTTTAGATAAAATTTAATGCTTAATTAATTATGGTAATAATAAGAATAAATGATGTTTTATTTTAATAATTATTTATTTACTGTAATAGCGATTTAGCTTTAGTAATAATGTTATCTACAGTAAAACCAAATTTTTTAAATAGTATTTCCGCTGGTGCAGATTCTCCAAAAGTAGTCATAGCAATAATAATACCATTTAAACCAACATATTTATACCAATAATCAGCAATACCAGCTTCTACTGCAACGCGAGCAATTACTGCTATTGGTAATACGGATTCTTGATATTCAGCATCTTGTTGATCAAATATTTCATGTGCAGGCATAGATACTACACGTATTTTACGTTTCTCAGCTGTTAATTTTTCTGCTGCATTAATTACTAATTCAATTTCAGAGCCAGTTGCAATCAATATTAATTCTGGTTGGCCTATACAATCCTTTAAGATATAACCACCACGAGAAATATTCTGGACTTGCTGTGGAGTACGAACCATCTGAGATAAGTTCTGACGAGATAAAATTAATGCAGATGGTCCATCAATACGCTGAATAGCAGATTGCCAAGCAACAGCAGATTCTACTTGATCACATGGACGCCATGTATGAATATTTGGTGTACAACGCAAACTAGCTATTTGTTCAATAGGTTGATGAGTAGGCCCATCTTCTCCCAAACCAATAGAGTCATGAGTATAAATGAAAATATTACGTATTTTCATTAATGCAGCCATACGAATAGCGTTACGTGCATATTCCATAAACATTAGAAATGTTGCACCATATGGTAAAAATCCACCATGTAAAGAAATACCATTCATTATGGCAGACATACCAAATTCACGCACACCATAATGAATATAATTACCAGCTATGTCTTTGTTTAAAGGCTTAGAATTAGACCACATAGTTAAATTACTTGGAGATAAATCAGCAGATCCTCCTAATAACTCTGGTAAAATTTTACCAAACATTTCAAGAATATTTTGAGAGGCTTTACGAGTAGCAATATTTGCAGAATGTGCTTGTAGATAATCAATTATTTTTTTTGATTGTACTGCCCATTGAGCAGGTAATTCACCATTAATACGACGTTTAAATTCAGCAGCAAGATCAGGAAAATCTTTTTGGTAGGCTATAAATTTTTTATTCCAATTGCTTTCTTTTATTCTACCTACTTCTCTAGCATCCCATTGAGAATAAATATCTTGAGGAATTTCAAAAGGAGCATAATGCCATGCTAATGCCTTGCGAGTAGCTTGAATCTCTATTGCACCCAACGGTGCCCCATGAGCTTCGTGAGAACCTGATTTATTTGGAGAACCAAAACCAATAATAGTTTTACAAATTAATAAGGATGGTTTATCATTAATTTTGTGAGCAGTATCAATTGCAACTTTAATAGCATGATAATTATGACCATCTATATTACGTATAACATTCCAACCATAAGATTCAAAACGATTTGCAGTATTCTCAGTAAACCATCCTTTAACATTACCATCTATAGAAATACCATTATCATCATAAAAGAATATAAGTTTTCCTAATTTTAGCGTACCTGCCAGAGAGCAGGCTTCATGAGAAATTCCTTCCATCATACAACCATCACCTAAAAATGCATAAGTATAGTGATGAACTATGCAGTGATTAAGACGATTAAACTGTGCTGCTAAGGTACGCTCAGCAATAGCCATTCCTACTGCATTTGCAATGCCTTGTCCTAGTGGACCAGTAGTAGCTTCAATACCAGGAGTACATCCATATTCTGGATGACCTGGAGTTTTAGAATATAACTGACGAAAATTTTTTAGTTCATTAATTGATAGATTATAACCTGTAAGATGTAATAAACTATAAAGCAACATAGAACTATGACCATTAGATAATACAAAGCGATCACGATTAACCCATGTTGGATTATTCGGATTATGATTCATATAATCTCGCCACAGTACTTCTGCAATATCAGCCATTCCCATGGGAGCACCTGGATGACCAGAATTAGCTTTTTGTACAGCATCCATACTCAGTACACGTATCGCATTAGCAAGTTTTTTACGAGAAGACATATTTTACTCCAAATTTATATTTTTATATATGATATAATAAACACCTTTAAAACTCAGCTTTAACATAATTATTTTTAAAATAAATCAATACATTTAATAAGATTAAATTTCTATAAATAACATATTTATCTATTTAATATATAGGAGTATTATTACATAAGTAATAAATTTATGTGAATACATAATTATTTTAATTTCAATAGCAATATTATTATATATAAAAATTTATATGTATTAATAGTATGTTTTTAAAAAAATAACATAAACAAAATATATTTTTTAATTATTTTTATAATATATTAGAGAGATAAAATAATTGATAGTTTTTATTTTACAATAAAGTAAATTAAAAATAGACATATAATATAAAATATAGAATATTATTACTAATATACTATTTATTAAATATTTTTAGTAATTATAATTTCATTAATAATGGTTTAATATAATAAAAATTATATTTTAATAAAATATTTCATATATAAATAATTTTATTTTTATAATATATAATAATCTTTTAAAGATATATTATTTACATAATTAAAGTAATATTATAACTAATATTAATATAACTGATAATTAATATTAATATACTAAAATAATTCACTGATATAAAATTAAGAAAGTAATATATCCAATAATACACATAAACCATCATAATTGTATTATATATAAAAATATATTTAAGATATTAATGAATACATATAAAATATAATATATATTAAAAATATTCTTTAGTATATTACTATTAGTAAGTACTAAATAATATTTTTAATTATATTATAAAAAATAATTAAAATATTTATTTTAAATTATAGTAATAATATTATATAATATCAAATTAATTAATAATGAAATTAGATAGTATATTTATATGACTATGATAATTTATTTAATTTAAATTTTATTTAGATATTAATGTAATTATTAATACGAAACATATAATAATATAACAGGTAAGTCCAGATAATATAATAAATATTATTATTATAATTGCAATTATAATTCTTTTAATATGTTAAGATGTATTGATGTAATTTATAATTTTATTTGATTATTATAATAGATTATTTTGTAAATACTTTATTAAATAAATTAAAATTATTATCTGCTGAGTACTTAAAATAATTTTATTTTAGTATAAATAATTTAATTACTTTTAATAAAAATTTTCTATCTATATTACAGTACCAATTATTATTTTAATATTTATATATTTTGTTTTACTGAATATGTAGCATAAAGATTCATGTAATATTTGATATAGTTACATAAAAAATAGAATATAATAATAACATTTTATTTCAATGCTATTATGTATGTAAAATATTATATAAAATCTTTACTATTACTAAATAAAAGTCTTGCACTATATATCAATAATTATATTAATAATTATTCTAGTATTATATATTTATACTGTATATCATTTTCATCAAATATATATAAGTAGAGATTATTTAATAATTATATCAAGATTTTATCTTAAAATTATTTTAGGTAGTATTGTATTTAATATAAAATATATATTTAGCAAAAATTTAATTTTTATAATAAATTTTTAGTAGTAATTAAATATGTTTATTTACAAGATAATCTAGAGCGCAATTATTACATTATAAATAATAATAAGGTTATTATTATTCATAAAAATTTATTAATGATTACACAAAATATATATTTTAAATAACTTATAAGTGAAAACTTAATATATTTTTTATTTATTTTTGTAAAATACATAATAAATCTTAACTGTAAATCAATATATTACTTATATTTATTATAAAAATATTGTGCTTAAAATACAGATGGATATTTTAATTAATTTAAATAACTTAAGTTTAGTATATATCATTCATAATAAATATAATTGTCAATATCTAACTAATTTTAACTTATAAGTAATTTAGCATTATGAATAATTCTTTACTAGAATGTATAGATTGTATAGTTAATAAAAAATATATTAAATATATGGTATAATATACTAAATTTTAGTAATGTTATACTTAATATTATTTTGATTATATAAATAACAAGATAATAATTAATATAATTATATTTTTATATAATCTAATATTTGTATTCTTTAAATATATATTTTAATATGTTTTTGTATTCTTTTTGTAAAAAATATTCATTATAATATAATAACGAATTATTATTAATCAACTATTAAAGTAATAAGATTATGTTTGTTAATTATATATAAATATTGTATTAAAAATAAATAATACAGTACGTAAAATAATGTTTTTAAAATTTATATAAATTGTTAAATTTAATCATGAATTTTAATAATTATCTTATTAAGGATTTACTAATATATAAATCAATCACATAATCATATATTATTATAAAATACTTAATTATTTAAATATTATACAATAATAGTATTATATGTATATTTTATATTAAATCATCCATTATATTTAATAAAGTATAATACATTGAATTACTACTAAATATCAATTTTCTTCATTTGATATACCATCCTTAATAATGTATAATATAAATATTAGTGCTGGATAATGTACATATTTTGACTATATGCTACATCTTCTGGATTATTAATAGGATAACCTTTAACCCATTGCTTAATTAAACGACCATTAGTATATTGATATATTGGGGCAATAGGAACTTGTTCAGCAATAATTTGTTCAGCTTCTTCATACTTAGCATTACGTTTAATTGTATTAGTTTCTTTACTAGCAATATTTAATAACATATCATAATTTGGATTATTAAATTTAGAAATATTACCATTATGTGTAGATGTTAATAATGACAAGAATGTAGATGCTTCATTATAATCTCCCACCCAAGATGCACGTACTACTTCAAAGTTACCAGTATCACGACTATCAATATATGTTTTCCATTCCTGATTAGTAAGAGTAACTTGTACTCCTAAAACTTTTTTCCACATAGATGCTACAGCAATAGCAATATTTTGATTGTTTTCTGAAGTATTATATAATAACTTTAATTGAAGTGGTATATGTACTCCGTATCCAGCTTCTTGTAGCCATTTTTTTGCTTGTTTATTACGTTCTATTTGCGTCATTTTATAAATATTTAGAGGTACAACTTTAAAACCAGTAGTTATATCTGGTGTTAATTGATAAGCAGGTTTTTCACCAGTACCTAATACTTTTGTTGTAATAATATTGCGATCTATGGCATACGAAAGAGCACGACGTACTAAAATATTATTAAGAGGTGGTTTCTGTGTATTAAATGCATAGTAGTAAGTACCTAATTGACAAGGTATATAGACTTGATCAGGAATATCTTTCATTAACTTGTGATACATATTTCTTGGAAATGATTCAGTAATATCAATTTCATTAGCTAAATAACGTTTTATCACCGTCGACTCCTGATTAATTGGAAGAAAAGTGACTTTAGTTAGTATTGTGTTATCATGATCCCAATAATATGGATTAGAATGAAGTACTATTTTTTCATTTACAACGCGTTCTTTTATAAGAAATGCGCCGTTACCTACTAAATGTTCTGGTTTAGTCCAATCTTTACCGTATTGTTTAATATTTTGTTGTGAAACCGGAAAAAAACTAACGTTTGTTAATAGATTTATAAAGAAGGGTACTGGTTTATTTAATTGCACTATTAGTGTATGTATATCAGGTGCAAATACTCCTAATTTTTGTATAGATATTCTACCATGAATAATTTTATCAGCATTATCAATAGAAGCTATTTTAGCAATCCAAGCAAATGGCGACAGCGTTTTTGGGTTAACTAAGCGTTGCCAACTATACATGAAATCATAAGCTGTTACTGGTTTACCGTTAGACCACTTTGCATTTTTACGTAATTTAAAAGTATAGCGTTTATTATCAGTGGTTTTCCAGCTTTGTGCTACCCCTGGTTCAGGGTTTCCTTGCGCATTTTGATTAACTAAACCTTCAAATAAATCACGTAAAATTTGTGCTTCTGGTAATCCTACAGCTTTTGCTGGATCTAAAGATACTGGTTCGTCTTTAATATGACGAATAATTTCTTGATTATTTGCTAATTGAATTCCTACGGGAATGTGTGCAGCATGTACTGTTATAAAAAACGGAGAAATAAATGCTATTAATAAGATAACAAGAAAATAATACATGAAATATAATACCACCTTAATATAGAAAATCATTAATATACATAATATTTATTTATGTTTATTTAGTAAAGGACATAAAAACATTAAATGTATTTGCAATACATAAAAATTCTATTTCATAGAATCAAATATTTTAAATATAAGTAATAATAGTATTGTATATAATTTTATACTAATACGTTGTGTATTATAGATAAAATTTATTGTTATATTATACTAAATAATTGTATTATAAAAAATTTATAAATAATATTTTAAATATTATATTAAATAAATGTAAAATAATACAGCTAATTCTATTATTGTATTATAATAAAACATCAGTAACAAACTGATGTATAAAATTATTTTTATTTTCTTTAGAAAAAATAATTATACAAGCATCTTATAAACTATATTTAAAATATATGTATTTAATATTGCATTAATTACAATCATTGTTTTAGAAATTACATAATTAATAAAATTAAAAAATGATATTTAGATATATGAGTTTTTATGTTAATAATTTATCGATATATATGTTTAAATCAATAAAATAATTGTTCAAAAAATTTTATTATAAAATTTAATAGTATTAAAGATAGCAGTTTCAATAATAAAATTATTCTTCATAAGAAGATCTAATATTTCAGTTATTTAATTTTTTAATTATATATTTATTAATATATGATAATGTAAATATAAAATATTATAATATTTATTTTAATAATATATAATTATTTTATTTAAAATAATTTAATATTTTAAGATAACATTAATATTTATTTATACATAATAAAAACAAATAATATTATTGTATATACTGAGTATGATCAATCATACTTGTTATGCATAGGTATTGTTTATTATATAAGCTATATTATATTAAAAAATATTTTTTTATAATTAATAATTAACTTTATATTAGTTAATCTATTGAAATAGATATAACTTAGTAAGTTAAGATAATAATTATAACTATATTGACAATTTATTATTAGAAATAATTTCTTAATTATTATAATATATATTTTAATATTTCATAATTTTATATTACTAAATTAGTAATTATTATTAAATATATAAATCATTAAGAAAGATGAATTTATTTAAAGTTAATAAATAATAGAAAATATATAATATTTTAAATATTTTTTCATAAAATAAGCAATATAATAACACATTCATAATCACTATGAATGATGATGTTGACCATATAATATATTATTAGTATAATATTAAAGTTTTATTTATAAATTGTTTAATTATATTAATGATATTAATCAATGTAAGCAAAGATATTTAAAATAAAGTATATAACTGTATTTTTAATAAAATATTAATGTTGTATTTTTTATGTATTTTAAAATAATTATAATATTTATAGTAACATGATAATGTTATATTATTGAATTCAATAAAAATATATTAGATGAATATAAATATATTAAGAATGAAACTTATTAATATATTATTAGTATCATTAATAATATATTAATATATGATCATAAAATAAAGATATCAGTATTTACTGAAATATTAAATTAAATCTCTTATAGAGATATATTTATATTAATGTTTATTACTTATTCATAATCAGTATATTATTATGCCAATACTTTTAAAGTATTAAAACATTGCACATATATAATATTTTTTTATATAAAATATCTTTTTTAAGATTAGTAATTAGTTAATACACTATTAAACAAACATTATATTTTATATTAAATTATGGTGGAGTTATGCGGGTTTGAACCGCAGACCTCCTGCGTGCAAAGCAGGCGCTCTTCCAACTGAGCTATAACCCCATATTTTTAATAAAATCATTTTATTTTATATGTTTATTTAAGCTATTGATTTAATTTTTTAGAATGTTTTAGTTTGATGTATTTATTGTTTAATAAAAAATATTATTATAACTTTTTTTATTTACATTATTTAGTAGGCCTGAGTGGACTTGAACCACCGACCTCACCCTTATCAGGGGTGCGCTCTAACCAACTGAGCTACAAGCCTATAAGGTAATTTGCTCATTATTTTATTAGACAATTTGTGTGGGCACTACATTTAACGCTATCTTATAGGTAAGGAGGTGATCCAACCACAGGTTCCCCTACGGTTACCTTGTTACGACTTCACCCCAGTCATGAATCACAAAGTGGTAAGCGCTCTCCCGAAGGTTAAGCTACCTGCTTCTTTTGCAACCCACTCCCATGGTGTGACGGGCGGTGTGTACAAGACCCGGGAACGTATTCACCGCGACATGCTGATCCGCGATTACTAGCGATTCCAGCTTCATGCAGTCGAGTTGCAGACTACAATCCGGACTACGACATACTTTATGAGGTCCGCTTGCTCTCGCGAGTTTGCTTCTCTTTGTATATGCCATTGTAGCACGTGTGAAGCCCTACCCATAAGGGCCATGAGGACTTGACGTCATCCCCACCTTCCTCCAGTTTATCACTGGCAGTCTCCTTTGAGTTCCCACCATAACGTGCTGGCAACAAAGGATAAGGGTTGCGCTCGTTGCGGGACTTAACCCAACATCTCACGACACGAGCTGACGACAGCCATGCAGCACCTGTTTCAAAGTTCCCTAAGGCACTTTGCTATCTCTAGCAAATTCTTTGAATGTCAAGGGTAGGTAAGGTTTTTCGCGTTGCATCGAATTAATCCACATCATCCACCGCTTGTGCGGGTCCCCGTCAATTCCTTTGAGTTTTAATCTTGCGACCGTACTCCCCAGGCGGTCAACTTCACGCGTTAGCTCCGGAAGCCACACCTCAAGGGCACAACCTCCAAGTCGACATCGTTTACAGCATGGACTACCAGGGTATCTAATCCTGTTTGCTCCCCACGCTTTCGTGCATGAGCGTCAGTATTGACCCAGGAGGCTGCCTTCGCCATTGGTATTCCTCCACATCTCTACGCATTTCACTGCTACACGTGGAATTCTACCTCCCTCTACAAAACTCTAGCTAACCAGTTTCAAATGCAATTCCCAAGTTAAGCTCGGGGATTTCACATCTGACTTAATAAGCCGCCTACGTACGCTTTACGCCCAGTAATTCCGATTAACGCTCGCACCCTACGTATTACCGCGGCTGCTGGCACGTAGTTAGCCGGTGCTTCTTCTGCGAGTAACGTCAAGTACTATAGTTATTAGCTAGAGCACATTCTTCGTCGCTGAAAGTGCTTTACAACCCGAGGGCCTTCTTCACACACGCGGCATTGCTGGATCAGGGTTTCCCCCATTGTCCAAAATTCCCCACTGCTGCCTCCCGTAGGAGTCTGGGCCGTGTCTCAGTCCCAGTGTGGCTGACCGTCCTCTCAGACCAGCTACAGATCGTCGCCTTGGTAAGCCTTTACCCTACCAACTAGCTAATCTCATCTGGGCACATCTAATGGCGTGAGGCCTTAAAGGTCCCCCACTTTGGTCCGAAGACATTATACGGTATTAGCTACCGTTTCCAGTAGTTATCCCCTTCCACTAGGCAGTTTCCCAGACATTACTCACCCGTCCGCCGCTCGTCACCCAGAGAACAAGTCTCTTGTGCTACCGCTCGACTTGCATGTGTTAGGCCTGCCGCCAGCGTTCAATCTGAGCCATGATCAAACTCTTCAATTAAAAACTTGATGCGCTTAAATTATTTAAGCAATACTTGAAAATTAACTGTAAGAATAAAATTATAATAAATAAACTATTATTCGGTTACTATTCAAGCATTTTAACATTTTAACGTCTTACGACGTTAGATATTGTTTTATGAGTGCCCACACAAATTGTCTAATAAATTGTTAAAGAACTACACTAATATTGTATTTTTAGTGTTAGATAGTAATCTTCTTCTTTTTTATCTATATAGTCAAGCATTTTTTTTAAAAAATGCATTATTTAAAATATTTATTTATTTTTTATTGATAATCAATAAAAAATTAGATGACTACTCAATATTAATATAGCGATAGATATTGATTAACTAATCATAAAGTATGTATTATTTAAAATAATTTTATTTTAAAAAAATGATTATTTAATGATATTACATAAATCATAAATATCTTATTTATTATAATTAATATATATATTAAACTTGAATTAAGTGTATAAACTTATCTCATCTTCAATAAAAATAAAATGTTATTTTATAATATAATAGTTATATTGTCTATTATATTTACAATAATTTTATATTATTGTTTAATTTACATAGTAGAATTTACATCTAATGTATACAATAATTACTATTCATTATTTATGTAAAATTGTATTATAATAATATATTTATTTCTAGATATTCGATAATATAGCTATATTAGTATTAAATAATAGTTAATTTTCTTATATGTAATTCCTATTGTATACCTTAATGAAAAAGTTATTATAATATATAGTTAAGTAAATATTTATCTTTATTCATATTTACTATGTAATCTACAATTTAACAAATATAAATATTATAATTAATTACTACTTTAAGTATAAAGGATATAAAGATAACTGTAATATTCAATGAGTATATGTTATATATTAGATGTTACAGCTTAATAAAATTATTTTATTAAAAATTTTCAAATCATTTTTAACAAAATTACATCAGTTACTTTACTGATTATTAATTTTATATTTCTGATAATATATCACTTAGATTAATCATTAGAGTATTTATTAATATATTATAATAATTATTAATATACTATATCTCAAGTTAAAGCGTTATTTATAATATATATTATTATATTATATTTATTTTATATAATGAATTATTTTTAATAAATTATATCAATATATTAGTATTAATATTTGATATATCAAAATGTTAATTAATTATGTTTTTAATTTTTTAATTAATTATTTTATTTCTTTAAAATAAGAAAAAATTATTGCAATAACAGTAATTATATTTATGGTATATTAACTACTAAAAATTAATATTAATTAAAAAATAATAATTTTACTTTAAAATATTAAATGCTGTAATAACTCGTCGTACTCCATTTACTTGACTAGCTATATGTGCTACCGCTTCACTCTCTTGTGGTGTAACTAATCCTAATAAGAATACTTCACTATTTTCAGTAATTACTTTAATATTAGAGGATTTTACAGCATCATTCATTAATAATTGAGAACGTACTTTAGTAGTAATCCAGGAATCGTTAAATAACGTACTTAAATTAATTGGTTTGCCTATACGAATTTCACTATATACTGCATTATTACTATTTACACTAATAGCTATATTTTTAGCGCAAGATATTAAATATGATGATGGTGCCTGACCAGTTAACAATATATTACCTTGATAAGTTGTAACGACAATATGTGCTAATTTCTTTAATTGTTTATTTTTATCCAGTGCATTAAATAAACGAGATTCTAGAGTACTATCATCTATTTGCCTGCCTAAACTACGAGGATCTATAATAGTTTTTGTTGCTATTGCTGCACCACTTATCATAGTGGCAGCAATGCAACCTTGAAGCAATAATTCACTTATAATAACTAGTAAAATCGGAAAATAACGAATTAATGAGAAATGTTTAGTCATTGATCTTCCTAATTATTAGTATACTGTTTATGTGAATTATATAATATAAATCTTTAAAATATTTATATTATTTTAGTATTAAATAATATAATATACTAAATATTAAAAAATAATATTTCTTTAAGAATACTTATCTTTATAATATAATTTAATATTATTGTTACTTACATAATGTATTTTAGATATAATAGATTTTATAAAATATTTAACTTATGAATTATTTATTATTATTTTTTAATGTATTATAATAAATGTATATTACACTTAATAACATATATATAAGAGTTAGTGTAGTTAAACCAAATACTTTAAATGTAACCCAAACACTTTGCGTACTATATAACGCAATGTATGAATTAATAATTGCACAAACTATAAAAAATATAGCCCAAGCTTTATTTAGGCGATACCATATAGAATCAGATAAAGAAAATTTTATATTCAATAGATGTGGAATGAATGGTTTTTTAAAAACTTTTTGACTAATGATAAGAGCAAGAGCAAATATCATATACATAATAGTGACTTTCCATTTAATAAATAGATCATTATGGAATATTAATGTTAGTGTACAAGAAGTAGTCACCATGAAAAAAGTAATCAGCATTATTGGTTTTATTCGACCATATCTTATATACGTTATAAGTAAATCGATAGCTGTAGCAATAATTAATGCTCCCGAAGCATAGTAAATATCATAAATTTTATAACAAATAAAAAATACTACTAAAGGTAAAAAATATAAAATTTGTTTCATATACTTATCCATAATTAGTTAATTTATTTGTTATACTGCATTTGAAAATTATAACATATTGTAATTTTTATTTGCTGTATATTGTATATAAAGATATAATAAATATTATTATGTACTGTTTTTAGTAAATTTACTTACTTATATTAATTTACTATTAAAGATATAACTTAAGTGAATCATTCTGCCATTTAACATAAGAAGACGTACTTAATTTTATATTAACATTACTGTAATATAGAAATATCAGCAATTTGTAAAAATAAATTATGTAGATTATTTAATAATGTTAAACGATTTATACGTATTTTTTTATCATTATCCATTATCATAACTTGATCAAAAAAAATATTAATAGGATCACATAATACTGTAAGCTCAGATAACGCTTCTTGATATAAACCTTGCATTAATAAAAACTCTAATTTACCGCGTAGCACTAATAAATTTGTTACTAATGTAATTTCTGCTGATTTTTTTAATAAAGAGATGTTAATATTTTCATTAATAACTTCAGTAGATTTTTTTAGAATTTTAAAAATTCGCTTATTAGCGATAATTAATGATGCAGATTCAGGCAAATTAATAAAATTAGACACAGCTTTGATACGAGCATCACATTCAGTAAGTTTTGTTGGACGGCACGTTAATACTGATTGAATAATATCTATTCTATACCCTATATCTTTATACCAAGTATAACAACGGTTTAAAATAAAATCAATGATATTATATATTATGTCAGTATTATTAATTTTTTGGCCGTATAATTTTGCAGACACTGTAGTCAGTATCATCAAATCTAACGGCAATCTTTTTTCAATAATTATCCGTATAACACCTAGTGCTGCACGACGCAAAGCAAATGGATCTTTATCACCTTTTGGAGGTTGTCCGATATTAAAAATACCAACAATAGTATCTATTTTATCAGCAATAGCAAGAGAACATGCAACTAAATCTTTTGGTAAAATATCGCCAGAATATCTAGGCATATATTGTTCATTAAGTGCAATAGCAACTTCTTCTGTCTCGCCATCGTAACGTGCATAATGCATGCCCATAATACCTTGAATATTAGTAAATTCAGTAACCATATGAGTTATTAAATCACATTTAGATAATAATCCTGCTCTTTTTGCTAAATCGACATCAGCCCCTATATGTTTTGCAATCCAACCAGATAAAACTTTAAGACGATGAGATTTATCAAATAAGGTACCAAGTTCTTGCTGAAATAATACGTTTTTTAAACGTGGTAAAAGTTCTTCTAAACGTTGCTTGCGATCAATATTAAAGAAATATTCGGCATCTATTAAACGTGAACGTATCACCTTTTCGTTACCAGAAATAATAGATTGTGGATTTTTAGACTCGATGTTAGTGACGAAGATAAAGTAAGGTAATAATTGACCTTTATTGTTGTAAATTGGAAAATATTTTTGATGATCTTTCATACTACACACCAAAGCTTCGGTAGGTATATTAAGAAATTTATCTTCAAATTTAGCAGTAAGTACTATTGGCCATTCAACAAGAGAAGTAACTTCCTCTAGAAGAGGATCACTGATATCTGCTATACCACCTATGTTCTTAGCTGATTGTTCGACATCATGTTTAATCATTTCTTTACGCTTTTCATAATCGGCTATAACTTTACCCTGCTCCATAAGAATATTTGGATATTGATTAGCATGATTAATCATAAAATTCTGTGCACCCATAAAACGATGACCCCAAAGAACACGATCAGAATGTATTCCAAATATAGTTGCAGGAATTACTGTACTCCCAAATAATAAAGTCACTGTATGCACAGGACGTACAAATGGAATATTATTACTACTCCAGCGCATTAACTTTGGAATATGTAGATTACTTAAAGCATTTATAATAAGTACTGGTATTAATTTTTCTACACTATATCCTGCTTGAATAGAACTAAAAAATAAATATTTACTTTTACCAGATGTTATGTATTCAGCATGATTAACTTCAATACCACATTGTTTGGCCCAACTTTTAGCAGCTTTAGTTGGTCTTCCTAGTATATCAAATGCCTGAGAAATAGCTGGCCCACGTTTTTCAATTTTACGATCAGATTGAAATTTATGTAAAGAAGCAACTTTTAATGCTAAACGACGCGGAGATGCATACCAAGTAACTACTCCATGTGCTAAATGCACATTATCAAGTTCAGCTATAAGATTAGATGCAAAAGATTCTGCAAGATATCGTAGTTTTTTAGGTGGTAATTCTTCGGTACCTATTTCTACAAGAAAATTTTCTTGAATCATAACTTTATTAAAAATATTCTGGTTAAGTTAAGTATTAATGTATTTTTTACACATTGGGAAGCCTAGTAACTGACGAGAAGCATAGTAAGCTGTAGATACTTTTTTAGTTAAGTTACGGATACGTAATATGTAGTGCTGACGTTCAGTGCTAGAAATAGCCTTACGTGCATCAAGCATATTAAAACTATATGCAGCTTTTAAAATACACTCATAAGATGATAAAGGTAAGGGATTCTCTAAATATAATAATTTTTTAGCTTCTGCTTCATATTGTTTAAAAGAAAAAAATAAAAAATCAACATCGGCATGTTGAAAATTATAAGTGGATTGTTCTATTTCGTTTTGATAGAATATATCACCGTAGGTCGTTATACCTAATACATTCTCACTCCATATTAAATCATAAACGTTATCTAATTTTTGAATATACATTGCTAAACGTTCTAGACCATAAGTAATTTCACCTGTAACAGGTTTACACGCTAAACAGCCAATTTGTTGAAAGTAAGTAAATTGTGTTACTTCCATACCATTTAACCATACTTCCCAACCTAATCCCCATGCACCTAATGTCGGATTTTCCCAGTTATCTTCAACAAAACGAATATCATATACCATGGGATCTAGGCCAATAAATCGCAAAGAACATAAATAAAGTTCCTGAATATTTTTTGGTGATGGTTTTATTGCAACCTGAAATTGATAATAATGTTGTAATCTATTTGGGTTATTACCATATCTTCCATCGGTTGGACGACGCGAAGGTTGAACATAGGCAATTGCCATAGGCTCTGGACCAATTGCTCGTAAACAGGTCATTGGATGTGATGTACCCGCACCAACTACCATATCAATTGGTTGAATAATGGTACAACCTTGACTAGCCCAATAATGCTGTAGTTTAAATATTAATCCTTGAAAGGTTTTTGTATCTAAATAATGCATATTAGATGAATTCATAATAAAATAAGTAAATTTAATATACTCTTTTTTTTTGAAGAATGTAAGTATTTTTTAAGATGCTTTTATTATTAAAGATGTATAACATATAAATATAATATTATACTTATATATATTTAAATATATATAAGATATAATTTAAAATTATCAATTTATATAAACAACATGTGTTTCTTAAAAAGAGAGTATGTAGTATTTGTATATTGATATATATCTGAGTAGTATAAAAACGTAAATAGTAGTAATAAATAATAATGTATATTAATATTTATTTTATTTGTAAAAATCTTTTTAAAAGATTGACAGATAACTTATTAATATTTATTACATAATAAACATTATAATTATTATGAATATATTATTACTATTATTAGTATTTATTTTGATATATTAAGGATTAATAAAAATAATTTATATAATTAGTACTTAAAATAATAATGTTGTTTTAGTATACTATAAAAAACAATTAATTATATATAATAACGTAATATATATAAAAATATTATAGATAAACTCAATGATACAATAATATAATAAAAAAATAAATTATTAGTTTGTATTATAATAAATAATATTATTATAAATTTTAATAATTAATATAGTAATATATATAAAGGTTCTATAATGTTTATACAAAAAATTAAATTTTTATAGGATATTCTGTATTTAGCAAAATTTATACTTACAGAAATTAAATTATTAATTGATTTACGGATATAAAAAATAATTAATATTATAAAATAGTAAAAACTACATAGAGTAAATAATAGATTTTCATAGTATATGCTATATTTTATATCTAAAATTATTAATATAAAAATATTTTTTTTAATAAGCAATCAAAGATATATTTAAAAAATTCAATAGTTATAGTATTAAAACATATAAATCATATATAACATACATATTTTATAGTAAAAAGATAACGTTAATATTATTATTGATCTTTTATCCTGTTTCTAATAGGAGATATATAAATATACATTTTTTAATAATTTTTTTATAAAAAATTTATATTATATTTAATGTATGTCGACTATTAGTATAATAATAATAAATATATGATATAAAATATATTTAATCTAAATTAGATACATACTTTACTTTTATATTTACAAGTCATGATAAATATATTTATACAATTTTATTAAAATTAATATAAGCATAAAACTATATATAATCTGACTCATAGTAATGATTTATTTAAAAATCTATATATTAAAACAAATATAATACATTTTATATATATCATTGATATAATAACTTTTATACATACTAATCATTTATATGTTTTATATAAGCTTGCTAACATTATATACAATATAATCTTATTATTTATAAAATATTTTATAGAGATTACTGACGCACTAAACGATCTTTTAATGCAATAAATGTTGTATTTGCACGCCACGGATTAATATCTAAACCTCCACGACGAGTATAGCGAGCATAAACACTTAAAGTTTTAGGATTACAGAAATGTTGAATATCACAGAATATTCTTTCAACACATTGCTCATGAAATGCATTATATTGACGAAATGAAATTAGATAACGTAACAAGTTTGTATGATTAATTTTTGGGCCATAATATTTAATTATTACAGAACCCCAATCGGGTTGACAAGTAATTGGGCAATTAGATTTCAATAAATGGCTAATTAAGGTTTTTGAAACAATATTGTTTTTATCAGCTGAATTTTTAAGTAATTCAGAATTAAATTCGTAATCAGTAATTTCAATGGATTGTTGATCTATACATTGACCATGCAATACTGCAATAGATTGTCTTTTAAGATTATGTAAAGGAATTAATTGTACAAGAACATCACCATGAGCACAATATGCTAAATCGTGCTGTATAGTATTTTGTACTGTATTCCAATTAGAAAATTTTGTTTGATTAAAACTATTTAGATACAGTTTAAAGCTTTTTGACTCAATGAGATTATCACTAAAAGCATCCAATTCAACATATGCAATAGCTACCTGTGGTAATCCTTTAGGATTAAGCCATCCAAGCTCATACAATGTCCATAGGTCTTTACCATATAAAAAAGGAATATCTGAATAACATTTTAATAATTTACGATGAATACTGCGAGGCACTGGTTGTAACAAGGTTTTATCGTATTGATCATAATACGTAGTTTTTTTCCCAAGGGTTAAGGACATAATGGTTGGATGATTTTTATATAGCATAATACATAGCCCATATTTCAATAAGAAGGTTATAAATGAATAAATACTATATAGATTTAAATATTATTTATAATTAATATGATTAAAAAAATTATTAGTAATTAGAAAAATAAATTTACAAGTAATTATAAAACTATATTAGTTATACAAAATATATATTGTTATTTTTTTACAAAAAAAATTCAATGTATTCATTAAGTACAGAAAACATAAAAAATTTATTAAAAAATCTCTTCTTAAAGATAATTGATAACTAAAAAATAATTAACTCAATATAATAATATCCTTAATATTAAAAAATAAAAATTATTTTAATTATTGAGATCAAGTAATATTTTTAGTTATAACTATTTGTAGTCTATATATAAAAATATTATATATAGATATATATTCATGAAATCAGAGTATCAATCTGATATCATTGATATTTTATAAAAACAAATCATACATTAATTATTAATTTTGATAAAAAATGTATTATATATAAAATTTAGTAATAATTTTTTATATAAAAATCTTATATATTAGCGTATTTCTAATATTTATTTAAAATAATATAATTTTTTCATTATTATTGTATATAATATACTAAAATAATTTAATATTAAAAAATATATTGCTTATATTATACAATTAAAAAAATATTTAAATAAATAATAGTTATATTTACATAGATATATATTATTATATATTTACATAAGAAAATTACATAAGAAAATTTTTTATATATTATAATATTTTTGCTCAATTAATATTGACTTTCAATATCATTGAGAAAAAATATGTATATTTAAGGTATATTAAGTAATTATAGTACATTCTATAATTTATTACTAAATAATTTAATATATTATTGATTATCGTATATTATAAATAATTTTATATATAAAATATTAGAAATATTTTGCTTATCATTATCGATATGTCTGTTAAGAAATAAAGTAATTAATATTAATGCAAAAAAATCGTAATTATATCATAAGTTGTTGTAAACAATAATCTTATATTAATCTTAATATTATATAAATACAAATCATTTAAGTATAAAAAATATATTTTTATATTATTTATATAATTTTTTGTATAAAATTTAGTGAAATATAAATATTGATTTATAATCAACAATTAATAATTTAAATTACTATAAATAAAATAACATTACTAAATATAAAAAAATAAAAATTATTAAAATATCTGTGGTACTAAAATCTAGCGCGTAGCATAGACATTACTTTAGTAAAGTATTGTTTTAATAAAATCAATAATTTTATACTTATCATTAATCAAAATTTATGTTAAATATGATATAATTAATTTTACATATTATTAAATGAACGTACTTAACTGTGATATCAACTATTATATTCTTGATAAAACAGACAATATATTTTTATTATATTAATAAAATTACTATAAATTATCTAAAGATAATTTGTAAAATATTAGGATAAAGTATGTAACATGATTATTAAAATAATTAATAAAAATATTAATATATCAGCAATAATATATGAATATTTTTATTTTAATTTATGTGCATTTGATTTCGTAATAAACAAAATAAATACTTGTTATTAGATGCATATTAAGATATAATAATAAAATTATTAAAATACAATAATCTTGAATTAAATATTTTATGTAAATAAGTTGCTTATAATAAAGCATGTATTTTATACAGCAGACAATTACAATGTATTAAGTACTTAATTTTAGTAATAACTATATAATATCTACAATACATAACAGATGAATATTATCATAATAAACATTATAATAGTTTTATTAATAACTATTATATTATTATTGAATAATAATCAATATTGCTTAATACTTAACTATCGATAAATATTTATCTACTTCCATTAAGAATACGTGTAGGCTCAATGTTAATAGCACGTTTTACTGGATACCAGCTAGCTATTAAACTAAGAATTATAGCAGTAGTAAATACTATTACTACATCAATATATTGTAATTCAGTAGGTAAAAAATCAATAGGATATATATTATTAGATAATAAACGATAACCAATTATTTTTTCGATAATTTTATAAATATTAGTAAGTTTTAATGATACTATTACCCCGATACTAATACCGCATAAACTACCAATTAATCCAGTTAGTAGTCCATACCAAATAAAAATAGCAATAATTAATTTATTTTGTGCACCCATAGTTTTTAACATAGCGATATTGCTATTATTATTTTTTACTGCCATTATAAGTATAGACATAATATTAAAACAAGCCACGCAAATCACTAGTATCATGACAATATATATAATAACTCTAATCATCTGTATATCATGAAACATATATATATAACTATCTTGCCAACTGCGACCATAAATGTAATCTTTAAGATCTTGACTGATATTACGTATTAACTTGTTAGCTTGAAAAGCATTATGTACTTTTATGCTAATGCCAGTAATGCTATTACCTAAATTATTATATTTTTGTGCATCTGCTAAAGGTATTATAACTAAACTATGATCTAGCATACAAGTAAGTTGCACAATACCACTCACATGTAAAAGAATTTTTTGAGTTTTTAATAAATTCATCTGTGTAGTATTTTTTGATATTATTACGGTAATCCAATCTCCTTCTTTAACATGTAATGACATTGCAATACCTCTGCCTAAAATAACTTGTTGTTCTCCTGCTTTAAATTTTCTCCAAATATCATTGCGTACATATTGCGATAACGAGGTTACAAAATATTCTTGTTCTGGATTAATTCCACGTAATTGTGCGGCAACTATTTGTTTTCCATTTTCAAGAAGACCAGTAAATTCAATATAAGGTGATACTGCAACAATACCTTGTTTTTTTTTTACAAAATTTAATATTTTTTGCCAATTATTAAATGGCTGTTTAATTGAGTAAATCTCTCCATTAGGAACTAATGAAATAATACGTTGTTTTAATTCTCTTTCAAAGCCATTTATTGCACTTAAACCGACGATAAATACCGCTACACTTAATGCTATGCTTATGATAGACATTAAAGAAACAAAAGAAACAATACTACCACGGTTACGCCCACGGCTAAATCGTAATCCAATAAATAAAGATAATGGTGGAAAAAACATTACTGTATTCTCAATAAAGTTATATTTTATTTAAATGACCATTACACATTTCAAATTGACAGTCTAGGCTATTAGCTAAAGATATATCGTGCGTAACTAATAAAAAAGCAGTTCCATGACTTTTATTAAGTTTACTGATAAGCTCTAAAATCTTACTGGCATTATAAGTATCCAAGTTACCGGTAGGTTCATCAGCTAAAACTAATGAAGGATCATGTACTAAAGCACGAGCAATAGCTACACGCTGTCTTTCACCACCAGAAAGTTGAGAAGGTCTATGATTTTTGCGATTGGATAAACCTACATCATGTAACATATTGATTGCTTTTATTTTTGAATAATTACTACTTCTACCTCCAATCAATAAAGGCATCATAACATTTTCTAATGCGCTAAAATCTAGTAATAAATGATGAAATTGATAAATAAATCCGAGTTCACGATTACGTAATTTTGCTTTATCGGTCTCAGACATATTGTTTAATAATTTACCTTTAAAAAATATATCTCCAGATGTTGGTATATCCAGGCCACCCAGAAGATGTAATAGAGTACTTTTACCAGAACCAGAGTGCCCTGTAATAGCTATCATTTCGTTTAGTTTTATGTCAAAAGTAATATTATGAAATACATTTGTGTATACTAATCCTTCAGGATAAGTTTTGCATAAATTTTTACATTTTAATACTTCTATATCAGAAGATACACAATTAATCATAACGTAACGCCTCAACAGGATTTACCTTAGTTGCTCTCCAAGATGGATATAACGTAGAAAGTATTGCTAATATTATTGTTATAATAATAATTATTATAACTTGTGAAATATGAATATTAACTGGCAAATTGCTATCGATTAATATTTTGTTTAAACCAGGAATCAAATTAATCTGGCTTGCACACAATATGCCAAGTATAGAGCCTAATAATGCTCCTATAATTCCTGTACTAGCACCTTGTATTATAAATACAGACATAATTTGTGATTTTGTTAAACCTTGAGTCTGTAAAATAGCAATTTCATTCTTTTTTTCCATTACTAATAAACTGAGAGATATCATGATATTAAACACAGCAATATCAATAATAAAACTCACAAGTAATCCAATTATATTTTTTTCCATTTGTACAGCTTGAAAAAGTTCTCCTTTGTATTCTCGCCAGTCTTTCCATACTAAACCCTGCTTTAATGGTTGACGTACTAATCTATCAATATCTAATGGTTTATCCATATAGATTCTCCAACCAGTAATATTACCTAGTGGATAAAGAGTTAAACGAGAAGCATCTTGTTGGTTGATTAATAATTGATATTGATCTACTTCGCTATTAGCAAAAAATGTACCTATAACATTAAATAATCGCTGACTAGGCATGCGTCCTATTATAGTTATATAGCTAGCACTAGGTGCTATAATACGTAATTTTTCACCATTCTTAACTCCTAGTTGTAATGCTAGTTGATAACCCAAAATAACATTGTATTTATTAGGTTGTAATGCCTGCAAACAAGAACCGTTTAAATAAGGAGAAAGAGGATCTTTTTCATATGGATTGATTCCCAGCATAACACCTATAGCTACGCTATGAGTGCTTTGTAGTACTACTTTGCAACTAGTAAGAGACGTAACATTATTTACACCAGATAAATTTTTAATACTTATAGCAGATAGTTTTTTAGGATTTATAGATCCTTTTATCGATGTTACTAATGCTTGCGGCATAAATCCAAGAATATTATTTTCCAAGTTCTTTTCGAAACCATTCATTACAGAAAGAACAGTAATTAGTGCCATAACACCTAATGTAATGCCTATAGTTGCAAGCAAAGAAACGAATCGACTAAAACGGTCTATACTGCGTCCACATATATATCGCAGACCAATAAATAATACGACAGGTTGATGCATAAATTTGTATAGTTACTCAAAAATTACTACATAATACTTGTAAATTAATTAAAATATTAGAATTATTTATATAATTTTAATATATCAGAGATATATATACTATATTAAAAACTATATAAATATAATTTACATAAATATTTATTTATTATTGTATAATAATCTTGTAATATATGTTCTAATTTTTCTAAAGATCATTAATATTATGAGATTAAATGTATTAATCCTAAAGTTATTACTTTAATATTAATAATACTTTTAATAATTGATTATTAATAATCTAATTGTTCACTCATCATTATTAATACTATAGATGATATCAATAATTTATAATATTTTATTTAAAATATACTAAAATTACAAATAATATATTAATATTTATCTAATACTTTATAAATAAAAATAAATTTATATTTATCTTTTATAAAATATGGCATCTTTTACTTATTAATATTTAGTAATATATTGTATTAATTTTTATTAATAAATAATAGAAAAAATTTATAGATTTATGTTATTTGATTGTATAATAATAGAATTATATTAATAATACAATTAATACAGATAGATTAAGTGACTTATTAACTTAATTAATATATGTTATTTATTTTTGAATTTATTAAAATATTTATTTAAAGATTGATACTATATTAATAATAAAAAATACTAATTAATATTATTTATGATTAACAAAGAATAATGTATTAATTTAAAATTAAGAAGTAAAATATTTAGTATCTAGCACCCTAATATCAAATTTACATGCATTATCTTATTTTATTATAGTTAAGAATTATGGTGTTATTATAATTTTAAGAAATTTAACAATCGTGATGGATTCTATAATAGTTCTTATTCATATAACTACTAATTATAGAGATTTATAGATTTATATTGTTAAAAGATTTAACATGAATTGACTATTTTAAATATTCACTATATATTAAATGTCATTGTTTAAAAAATTAGCACGATCAAAATATTACAAAATTTTTAATTATTTTATTATAAAATATAATGTTCTAAAAAATTATTTTAATAAATATTCAAAAACTAAGTAATATTCAGTATTTATAAAATTTAAATAAATAAACTAAATAAAAAACTATATGATGTATATAATTATTGATTAATTTAAATTAATTATATATATAATATATATTAAATACATAATTTAAACATATTAAAAATAATTTTTTAATTATATAAAGTAAAATATCAATGCACAATAAAATGAAAAAAATAAATTTTAAAGCAATATTTTACTTATCAAATATTATGAATATTCTAATAAAATAATTCTTAAATATTTTTATGATTTATTAGATTATCTTTTAAAAAGAATAATACTATATTAATATTGTTCTGATTACTTAGATATTTATTTTTAATATAAAAAATATGATAAATAAATTTTTTTTTACAAAATTATTTATTTTGTAAAAAATTGTTAACACATATAATAATATAAATATTAATTTATAAATAAATATAAAACAACAAGATTACGTAAGAATAATAATCTTGCTCTTAGTTTAATATACAGATATATTTATGTAAGTAGCATCAATAGTTAATATATGTATATACTATTTTAATAAAATAGTTAGTTATTTTACACTAATGTATATAATATCGTTTGATATTTTTTCTAAAAAATAAGGTACAACAATATTATAAAATCAATAAAAGATTAATATTATTGAGTAAATTTATCTAATAATTTTAATCATCATTAGAAATGATTTAGTATGTATATTACTTATTTAAATCTAATTGCATTTATGAATTATCAATACATAATATATGTATTTAAATCATAAATACTTTTATCAACTTTATTATTTATTTAATGCATAGATTATATTACCATAGTAACTTAATATAAAATATTTAATACATAAATTTTAAGCAATTAATCCCTATATTTAACTACTAACATTTAGTAACAAAAAACTAGCAAATAAGGAAAAAGAGAATGGCTAAAGGGCAATCTTTACAAGACCCATTCCTGAACGCACTGCGTCGTGAACATATTTCTGTTTCTATTTATTTGGTAAATGGCATTAAATTACAAGGACAAATTGATTCTTTTGATCAATTTGTTATTCTGCTAAAAAACACCGTGAGCCAGTTGGTTTATAAACATGCAATTTCTACTGTTGTTCCATCTCGTCCTATTTCCCATAATATTAATACTTTAGGGAATAGTAGCGGTCATCACAACCAGATAAGTCAGCAATTTTCTTCTTTATCTTCTCAGGATAATAATTATAACTAAACAAATTATTTTGGTTAAAAAATATTAAATAATATTTTATCTTTTGCAATATTAAGGTTTTCTTAACTCTAAATGTTAAAATATATTTAATTGTTATTTCTATAAAATACAAAACATATATTAATAAATTTATTTTTTAACAAAAATAAATTTTAAAAATTACACTAAAAACAATTATCATAACTAGTACCATAACAGCATTACTATGCGTTATCATTTAATGTAATACATCTATCATAGATTGTAGCTGCAAGGTAAAATATTATTTATATAATTTATAAAGTAATATAGATATATTGCTATTACAATGCTTAATTTAATCTTATGAGATAATTATATTAAAAAAAATATTTAAAGATGTCTATAAATCAATATAATAAACAAGGTTATAAGAATAGTTGTACTATATACTGTCAATATCAATCATTTACTGTTTTAGACTATTTATGACATTCATTTATTATATGTTAAATAAGCATAAATTTAACATATATTCAAAATAGATAATGTAACCGTAAATATTGTTTATTAATCAATTAACATCACGTTTGATATGTTTATTGTTAATATTTAATCTATACATTTTATATATAAATTAATAATAATTATTATAATTTTATATCTTTTATATCTTAAATGAGATGAAATCTTTAGAAGATAATTCAAAATGGTAATATCAGATTTTCATCTGATTTTCAATTATCAAGTTACATGAATATTGTAAATTAGATGTTAATTTACTAAAATATATTATTTAGTAAATTTTGATGAATAGCAGATACAAAAAATTAATGTTAAGAACACCGATTATTAAATAATGGAGCAAACAATGGTGTGGAATCAGCCCGGTAATAACGGACAGAATCGAGACCCGTGGGAAGATAATAGTAATAATGGTAATAACGCTAGTGGAAATCATAAAAATGATCATAATCAAAGTCCACCTGATTTGGATGATATATTTCGTAAACTTAGTAAAAAGCTAAGTGGGTTAGGTAGCATTAATACTCGTTCTAAAAAATCAGTTAACCCACAATTTCCTATAAATTGGAAAATTATTAGTTTTTTTGCTACAATTTTTATTTGTATTTGGCTAGTAAGTGGTTTATACACTATAAAAGAAGCTGAACGTGGCGTAGTAACAAGTTTTGGTAAGTTTGATCATATAGTTCAACCAGGCTTAAATTGGAAACCTACTTTTATTGCTAAGGTAATACCAGTAAATGTAAAAGCTGTACGTGAATTAGCAGCATCCGGAGTTATGTTAACTTCCGATGAAAATGTAGTGCGAGTTGAAATGAATGTACAATATCGTGTAACTAATCCAGCAGAATATTTGTTTAATGTAATTAATGCAGATGATAGCTTACGTCAAGCAACAGATAGTGCTTTACGTGCAGTTATTGGTAAATACTCCATGGATACAATCCTTACGGAAGGACGAACTATTATTCGTACCGATACTCACAAAGTATTAGAAGAAACTATTAATCCTTATAAAATGGGGATAACTTTGTTAGATGTAAACTTCCAGACAGCTCGTCCACCAGAAGAAGTTAAAGCTGCATTTGATGATGCAATTGCAGCACGTGAAAACGAACAACAATTCATACGTGAAGCTGAAGCTTATACTAATGAAGTCCAGCCACGTGCTAATGGTCAAGCACAACGTATACTCGAGGATGCTCGTGCTTATAAAGATCGTACAATACTAGAAGCACAAGGTGAAGTTGGTCGTTTTATGAAGTTACTACCAGAATATAAAGCATCTCCCCAAATTACACGTGAACGAATGTATTTAGAAGCTATGGAAAAAGTATTTAGTAATACTCGTAAATTAATGATTGATGATAAAAATAATCATATAATGATATTACCTTTAGATCAATTAATACATAACAACGCAATTAATCAAGCAACTGTTACATCGAATAATCAAGATACAAATTCTATAGACCCTAAAACTAATATAATCAACAAGACATCAAGTCATTTATATTCAGTAAATAATATGATAGACCAACGACAAGCAAACGCTCAACGTAACGCTAATCGCCATGGAGAAAACAATTAAATGCGTCAATCTTTATTACTAGTATTTTTTATAATTATAGTCATATCATATACATCACTATTTGTTGTCACTGAGGGTGAACGTGGTATAATATTACGTTTTGGTAAAGTTCTTCGTGATGTTGAAAACAAACCTATGGTATATACTCCTGGGCTTCATATAAAAATACCATTTATTCAATCTGTTAAAATGCTTGATGCTAAAATTCAAACGATGGATAACCAAGAAGATCGTTTTGTAACAAAAGAAAAAAAAGATTTAATTGTTGATTCTTATATTAAGTGGCGTATTAGTGATTTTAGTAATTATTATTTAGCAACTGGTGGTGGTGATATTTCTCAAGCAGAAGTATTATTAAAACGCAAATTTAGTGATCGTCTACGCTCTGAAATTGGTCGTCTTGATATTAAAGATATAGTGACAGATTCACGTGGCAAGCTAATGTATGATGTACGTAATGCTTTAAATACTGGTACGGTAGATAATAATAACTCAAGAAATATAGACCATAATCTTACAGATTTTATAACGCATGTTGAAAGTGATATTCAAGATAACGAATCTACTATTAATCCAAATAGTATGGCTGCTTTAGGTATAGAAGTTATCGATGTTCGTATTAAGCAAATTAATTTACCTCTTGAAGTATCTGATGCTATATACAAACGTATGCGTGCAGAACGAGAAGCAGTAGCACGTCATCATCGTTCACAGGGTCAAGAAGAAGCCGAAAAATTACGTGCAACTGCTGATTATGAAGTAACCCGTACATTAGCTGAGGCAGAGCGTTATGGACGTATTACTCGAGGTGAAGGAGATGCAATTACTGCAAAGTTATTTGCCGATGCTTTTAAAAAAGATCCTGATTTTTTTATTTTTATTCGTAGTCTTAAAGCTTATGAAAATATTTTTAAAAATGGTCAAGATGTTATGGTAATACATCCTGATAGTGATTTTTTTAAATATATAAAATCATCAAATGGTCATACATAAGATAAATTATTTTATTAAATTATAATCTTTAAAAGAATCAGAAATATATTTGTAATAATATATACTATATTTTTAATTTTTAAGAACACGCAATATGCGTATTTACAATCATTAACATTCTATTTAAATAGATATATTACTAACCATATGAATTATTCAATAATGATAAAAATTAATGTTATAAAAATAACTAATATTTTAGTTTATTAGAACTAATAAAATAATACTATGTAATTAATACTGCAAGCACACATTAAAGAATTATAAAATATTTTATTTGTACAATTAATATTGTGTAATATATAAATTTTTTAGTTTATATACCCAGTAATTGACTCTTAGAAGTAAATTAACTTATGTTATTAGAAATATTTAATTAATATAAAATAGTTAAATTATTACTTAAGATAATGAAAACACAATAAGGCTATAAAAGATATCGCCTTATTATGTTTATGTGTTAGTATTATTGAGATATAAGAGATATAAGATCTAAAACTTTGTTAGAGTAACCAGTTTCATTATCGTACCAAGAAATAAGTTTTACAAAATTATTATTCAGAGCTATTCCAGCTTGAGCATCAAATACTGAAGTGCATATTTCACCATTAAAATCATTAGACACAACAGCATCTTCAGTATACCCTAATATACCTTTTAATTCATTTTCTGCAGCATTTTTCATGGTTGCACATATTTCTTTGTAAGATACTGATTTTTCTAAACGTGCTGTTAGATCAACTATTGATACATTAGGAGTAGGCACACGAAACGCCATGCCAGTAAGCTTACCATTTAATTCAGGAATTACTTTAGACACTGCTTTAGCGGCTCCAGTTGAAGAAGGTATAATATTTTGCAATGCTCCACGACCACCTCGCCAATCTTTATAAGAGAGACCATCAACAGTTTTTTGAGTAGCTGTAGTAGCGTGAACAGTGGTCATTAATGCTTCAATAATGCCAAATTTATCATTTAATACTTTAGCTAATGGGGCTAAACAATTAGTGGTACAAGAAGCGTTAGATACTATTTTTTGACCAGCGTAAGTATTTTCATTCACTCCCATTACAAACATTGGAGTATTATCTTGTGAAGGGCCAGTTAAAACAACTTTTTTAGCTCCAGCAGTGATATGTTTATATGCATCTTGATGAATTAAAAATCGTCCAGTTGCTTCAACAACAACATCAACTTTTATTTCATTCCAGTTTAATTTTTCTGGATTTTTTTCTGCAGTAACACGAATGTTTTTACCATTAACAATTAAATTACCATTTTTTACTTCAACTATACCTTTAAAACGACCATGAGTAGAATCATATTTTAACATGTAAGCCATATATGTATCATCTAATAAATCATTAATTGCAACTACTTCTATATCGGATCTTTCTTGAGCAGTACGGAATACAATACGGCCAATACGGCCAAATCCATTTATACCTATCTTGATAGTCATATTTTTACCTGTTATGCTGATTAATAAATAAAAATTTATTAATAATAATTAAAAATTATAAAAAATTACTTCATTCATATAGATTTATTATGTTAAATTAAAATAAAAATCAACTAATCAATATCTCTCACTAAATAAATAATTTAATTTACATTATTATTGTAATATATAATCTTTTTTACAAAATGTGAATAAATTAGTTATAACATTAATCATACTATCTTTATTTAATAAAAGTATTAAATTTATTTTTTTTTAAATATTTTATTGATATAATATATCATAAGAATGTTTTTGTATTTAATTACTCTAAAAAATATTTTTATTTATTAAAGTTATGAGTATACTTTTTTGAAAAAATTGTTTTTATATTACAAGATAAATTAACGTTATTGTTTGCTTTTAAACTTATATTGAAATATAATATTATAATTTTAAATGCTAATTCGACATGAGATTCATTATTATAATGTTTTGCATTTAAAATAATTACTCATTCTTTATTTTTAATAAAACTATTTAGCTGTTAAAAGTAAAGAAGAGTAAAATATCTCGTGTATCTTTAACTATTTATTTAAAATAAATCTATCTAAATAGATAATAATTTTTGATTACTTACAAGAGAGAACATTCTATGGGCCGTATTATTATTTCTCGTTCCCCTACATCTTCACGTAATACTTCTTTATTAAGTACACATAAAGTATTACGAAATACTTATTTATTATTAGCTTTAACATTAGCATTTTCAGCATTAACTGCTACTGCAAGTACTATATTTATGCTGCCAGCACCTGGATTACTACTAATGTTACTAGGATACTACGGTTTAATGTTTCTAACATATCGCTTAGCTAATCGTCCAGAAGGTATTTTAGCAGTATTCGCACTTACTGGTTTTATGGGTTATACTTTAGGACCTATTTTAAACTCATTTATTGCTAGTGGTACTAGTGATTTAATTATGCTAGCATTAGGAGGAACAGCTGCTGTATTTTTCTGTTGTTCTTTTTATGTATTAACTACGCATAAAGATATGTCATTTTTATCTGGTATGATGATGGCTGGTTTTATAGTTATACTAGTAGCAATTATTGCAAATGTATTCTTACAGATACCAGCTTTATCACTAGCTATTAGTGCTTTATTTATTCTTTTTTCTACTGGAGCTATACTTTGGGAAACCAGTAATATTATTCATGGAGGTGAAACTAATTACATCTTAGCTACTGTCAGTTTATATGCTTCTTTGTATAATATATTTGTTAGCTTCCTAAATATTCTTGGTGTAACACGTAATGACTAAATCCTAGAATTACTAAAATCAGTATATATAATGTATGATTAATATTTTACTTTTTATATATAAAAATATTGTTCAATAATTTATTATATATGTAATTTTAAGATAAAATATTAACTTATTAATAATCTTTAATATAAAATATAATTAATCTAATACATTATTTTTATACTTTAATATTTAATGATTATTTTAAAATATATAAAGTATATATTATCGTTTAAAGATTTGTATTTATAGTATGCACTTAATAAAATATATAATATAAATTATATTCAACTATATAGTATGAGTAACATTAATAAATTATAGCTAATGTTACTCATACTTATAGTATAATAAAAATTATTTATAACAAATAAGAAATATTTATATATTTTACATATCCTAATATAATAAAATTATATCATTTTATTATATACTTAAATTCTTTACATCAGCTTAAAATACAATTTAATTACTGTATAACAATTAATAATTTTGACAGATACAATAAATTATTAAAACAGAGAATTATATGCTTATCAATATATACTCAATAAAAATATATATTTTTGCTATTTTTATAACTATTATTTATATAATAAATTATTCATATGCAGGTTATACAAATAGTGAGTTTTTTAATACAATTGTTTAATAATTTTACACTAAATTTTTATAAATAAATATTTAGTAAATCAATATATATTTTAATAAATGATTATGAATAACTATTTTAGTCAATTATTAAAAATAAATATGTATATCACAGTATTAGCCCTTATATTATATATTGTACTTATAAAGTAAAGAAATATAAATAATAAGATATTCTAGATAACTATTAGAGTAGTATATACGATAAGTATAATATTTTATTAGCATTTTTTAATAACGATACTATAAAACATTATATGTTTAATATATTTATATTGCAAATACTTTTATATAAAAAAATTTTTATATATACATCATTATAATTCTTAATTAAAATATTAATTATGACTAGAGAATGGTAGAAATATAAATTACCTAAATTATTAAATCATGTATTACTTTATTATTTCTAATTATTTTTATATCTTGTGATATAATTATTATAATGTATTTATAAAATATTAATAAATATATTATATAATAATAAAACAATATAATTAAAATAATCAATCATATAATAAAAGCAATTATATTTAATTCATTGCTAATGAAAATATTATTTAATAAATAATATCTAATAAGTCTTATAACGTATAAACATTACATATTATTATTCTAAATAAATGAGGTTGTAATGAATGATTATAAAATTACTCTAGAAGAATGGAAAGCTATTTGGAGTCTTAGTGTTATATTATCAATACGTATGTTTGGTATGTTTATGGTTTTACCAGTATTGCATACTTATGGAATGTCACTAAATGGATCTTCAGAAACATTAATTGGTATTGCAATTGGTATTTATGGATTAACTCAAGCTCTTTTTCAAATACCTTGTGGCTTATTATCAGATCGTATAGGACGTAAACCTTTAATAATTGGCGGTCTGTTTATACTTGCTGTAGGTAGTGTTATTGCTGCTCTTACAAATTCTATTTGGGGTGTTATAATTGGAAGATCTTTACAAGGATCTGGAGCTATTGCATCTACAATAATGGCATTATTATCAGATATTACTAGTGAGCAAAATCGCACTAAAGCTATGGCCTTTATTGGCATAAACTTTGGTATTACTTGTGCAATTTCTATAGTTATAGGTCCTATTCTTGTTCAATTAATTGGTCTTTCTGGCTTATTCTGGATTATTACTTTATTGTCTATTTGTTGTATAATTATTACTTTTATATTTGTTCCCACACCTAAACAACAAGTATTGAATCGCGAATCTAATATGATGATAGATAGTTTACATATAGTATTGCTTAATAGTCGTTTATTAAAAATTAATTTTAGTATTATGTGTTTACATATCTTATTAATATCAAGTTTTATTGCTTTACCTCCTATTATGGAGCAAGCTGGACTAATGCGTGACAGTCAATGGAAAATATATCTTATTACAATGTTAATAGCATTATCATGTGTCTTTCCTTGTATTATGTATGCAGAAAAGTACCGTCGTATAAAAATAGTGCTACAATTGTGTGTTATGTTAATGCTTGTTTCTCAGATAATATTGTGGTTTGCAAGATTAAAATTATACGGAATATTACTTGGTATGCAATTATTTTTTATTTCTTTTAATATTATAGAAGCATTGTTACCATCTCTTATTAGTAAAGAATCACCTACTGGTTATAAAGGCACAGCTATGGGTATTTATTCTACTAGTCAATTTATTGGTGTTGCTGTAGGAGGTAGTATAGGTGGTTTATTGTATGCATATAATGGAGCTGAAATAATATTTGCTAGTTGTATAATACTAACTCTGTTCTGGTTAATATTAACATTTACTATTAAAGAACCTCTTTATCTAAGTAGTTTGCGTATTATTATTCCAGATAACATTCCAGTAAACTTAAATTTAGAAAATAAACTAAAAAATTTACAAGGTGTAACCGACGTAGTATTAGTTTCAGAAGAAAAAACAGTATATTTAAAAATTGATCCTAAAATTACAAATCGTATGAAGATAGAACTCTATATAATCAAGCACAGCACTTATAATAAAAATTAATATTTTTATGTTTAAATATATAAAATATAAATAAACTAATTTTAATGAATTATTTTATAATATAATTACATTATTTATTAAAATACTATGTATATATCTAAATCATAATAATATAATTATATATTATATAATCACTAAGACAATAAATGCTTATATTTTATCGATATTTTATGGTGCTATAGAGGTAATTTTTAACAAATTATATTAATAATAGATCTTTATTAGTTTATTGATCACATTACTCTTGTAATATATGTATATTTTATATACTTGAATCTATTATATTATTTAATATATATAAAAATAATATTTTAATACAAAAAATTAATATATTATCTTTTATATTAAAAAAATATTGCTACTTAACTAAATAACAAATATTAAAATATTTATATAACAATTAGTATTAACTATAAAAACATCAAAATATTTATTTCAAATAAATTAATATATTATAAATAATTTCTATATTCAATAATATTTTCAACTAATAGTATGACTATAATATTGAGATAAAATAAATATATAAAAAATATACATTAAAAATTATTTTATTTAAATAAAATAATTAATATATTTTTATTAGTTTATAATATATTGTATATTTTAGTATCATAAACTATTCTTAAAGTAAAGAATCTTATGCTAAGAATAAATAATATTTTTTAAGCACTTTTGTTATTTTGATTTAGTTAGATACTTGTTAATAAGAGATACCTTAAATAATTTTTTCTCTTTCTTAAGATAAAATAAAAATAATTTTATGTGATAGATTGTAGTAAAAAATATAAATATTGATTACATTTTTTATAATGTAAATAATATATTACTAAAATTTAATTTAATTTATTTGATATTTAAATATAAAAATATTTTTTGTGTGTAATAATTAATAAATTTCTCAATTAGTAATAAAATTTATATTTTATATCTAAAGATTTTTTATAAAAATATAATATATTTTTCACACTATTTTACTAAAAATACAATATCCTTATAATTAATAATAATTAATGTATTCATAGTACCTAAAATATTATTTATTTTATAAAAAACAAGCTATTTGCTAACGTATTTTTTTAAATATATATAATTAATGTATTAATAATAATTTGTAAGATAATTATTATTAATATTATAAAATTATTTATATGCATATTCTAAAAATTTTTTAATTAATTTCTGAATAAATTTTATATATTTTTGAAAAAACTAAAAAATTTAAAGATCAATTTTCTAAGAATTATATAATGTTTAAGCAAGAAAATAAAATATTTTTATATATAAATCATATTTTATACATATATATTAAAATTTTTTATATTTATTTATTAAAATAAACATATTATTTATAATAAATTACTAAATAATCAATCTAATTAATAATATAAAATAAATAATTTAATATAATGATACAATTATATTAAGTAATGAATATAAAAAATTAATAGTATTTCATTATAAGAATATCGATATTTATCTTGTATTTAATTAATTTAAAAAATATTATTTATATTAGATATAGTTAATAAAAAAATAAATATTTATTATCATATTATAATGGCAAAAATAATATTTTTAACGAAAAATATGTTCAATAAAATACAAACAATATTTAGTATATAATATCACCACCTAACATTTACTTTACAAAAGTAACATAACTTATAAAGATAACGATCTATATAATTTTATTAAAAAAATATCATACAATAAATAATGATAATAGACATGTAAATAACATTATATTATTCATTAAAACCATTTTACATATGTTATAATAATATTTATAACCAATAATACAAGTATCAATAATATTGATATATTAATACATTTAATAATTAAAGAAGAATACTAATTATTAGTAAGTTAATAGATATTATGTTAGGCCATTTATAGTTTTATAAATTTATTATAGTAATGATTGTATAAAATATACAATACATTATACTTTATTTTATACATATATGATATATACTCAATATATAAATTCAATATATTATATTTGTTAAATTATTATTTATATTGTAACATACAATAAAACATTTTACATTACATATAGAACAATTTTTTTATTTTAATCATATATAGAATATATAATTAGTAATTCATAGCATTATTAATAGTTAGTTAGATAATAAATATACTATATATAATATAGCCTGAATAAGATAATAAAAATATTTATTAAATATAGTATTTTAATAAAATTATTAATAATAACAACTATGTTTTTTAAGAAAATCATTGTAAACATTTTATGTATTAAGATATTGTATTATAAAAAATGAATATATACTATATTAATAGTATATTTCATGATAAGATATTAATATATCAATATTATATAATATGACTTATAGCATTAAATGAATTATTGTATATTGTATATATAATAAATATTAACATTATAAACTAGTAATTTATTTTTAGTAATTAATAATAATTATTTTTTTAATTTTAATAATCAATATTATAATACAGTTATCGTTCAATCCAAATATATAAATCAATGATATAACTATCATAAAATTTTTTAGTAAAAATAATATAAAATATTATTTATTATGCAATACTAATTCATTTTATTGATTATTATTTATTTTACATGTGTAGATGAAATATTTTCTAGATATTTATTGATAACTAAATATTTAAATATCATAATTATCTGTTTAAATACATTATTTGAGTTTAATATAATTATATATGTTACAATTATTATAATAAATAATATTTTTATAAAATTATTTTTAGTACAATAAAAAATATATTCTGTCTGTTAGTTAATTATTAAGATGTTAGTAAGATTTAACAACTAATTAACAAATTAATAAAAAATTATTAATTTTAATATTTTGAATATACAGTAAATATTAATAAATACAATTATTTTAACGTAAGAGGTTAAAATATGTTATTCATTAAACAATAATAGAGTATCTCTAGAAATACAAATACAATATATTATTATATTACAATTTTATATGTATATTATTGATATATTTATTATAAATAATGATTACTACTTTATATGTAATAATACATAGATCAAATGTTTTTAATTTGATTAACTGAGAAAATATAATTAATTATCTATATGCTAATTTATAATATTATTCAATAATATACTAATATTTTAGTATACTCTTAACAATGTAATTTTAATACTTTATTAATTTTTTATAAAACTTTAATTGTTATGTGTGTAATAAGAAAAGTATCAATTAAATTGAAATAGTCATTATTTAATAATTATTATTTAATAAATTACATAGTAATAATTTTTATTTTTTTAAAAATAACTTAATTTAGTAAAATTATATTAATAATATAAATAAAATTTTATTTAGTACAATATATTCTAGTATAGAGTATATAATTGTTAATTAACAGATCTTATTATTTATATTATTTTCTATAAAATTTACAATATTATAAATATATATTACAATATTGTAATATTGTCTAATATTAAATTATTTTCATAAAACAAATAATAAAAGGATGTCAAAAAATATTCATTAAAAGTAATAAGTTATTATATAAAATATTTTTATATATTTATGCAATAATTTAGAAAATATAAATATTTAATATATCGTAAGATATATAATATCAAAAAAATACTGTATATTATTTTTAACCGATAAATACAAAATAACTCTTTTATTTTTCTTTTTTTAATGTAGATCATAATCTATGATTATTCTAGAAAAGTTATTTAAAAAATATCATCAGAGAGCAGACTCTGCAATTATCAAATGTATTAAACTTTTACCTTTTGCAAAAAGTCTGCTTGTTGCAGCCATGTTTCATAACGCATTACCTGGTGGCAAGAGATTACGTCCTTATTTAGTCTATGCTACCGGAGAAATGTTTGGGTTATCATTAGATGTATTAGATGTACCAGCAACAGCTATCGAATGCATGCATGCTTACTCGTTAATACACGATGATCTACCAGCTATAGATGATGATAATATACGTCGTGGTAGGCCCACTACTCATATAAAATTTGGTGAAGCACATGCAATTTTAGCTGGTAATGCATTTCAGAGTTTAGCATTCTCTATTTTAGCTGATAGTCCTATGCCAGCAGTATCTGATTCTGCTAGAATAGCTATGTTAAGCGAGCTTGCAAAAGCTAGCGGGGTGGCTGGAATGTGTAGTGGTCAAGCATTAGACTTAGAAAATGAAGGAAAAAATATAAATTTATTAGTATTAGAGAAAATTCACAAACATAAAACTGGTGCATTAATTCGCTGCGCTATTCTTATGAGCGTATTAGCCTCAGGAAAATATGCTCACACAGCTATACCATTCTTAGAAAAATATGCATTAGCAATTGGTTTAGCTTTTCAGGTAAGAGATGATATTTTAGATGTTATTGGAAACAGCAGACAAACCGGTAAAACACAAGGTTCAGATCAAAAACGAGAAAAAAATACATATCCTGCTTTACTAGGTCTAAAAAAAGCACAAAACAAAGCCAAAGATCTATATAATGATGCAATACACGCTCTTGAAGAATTAGAACAACACTGTAGTATCAATACTATAGCATTAAAATATTTAGCAAGTTTTATTATTAAAAGAAATAATTAAGATATATAAATAATCACTTAATTTCTCTTAAATATATCATAATAAACATTATTACATTTTATACTAAAAATATAATATCCAAATTATATGAAATAAATTATGGATATAATATAACATATAACAAATATTTATTATAATAATATATGTATAGAATATAAATAACAACACTAATTTCAAACATGAGTTACGAATGATTTTAGATACCAATTACTATCCAACATTATCTCTTATTGAATATCCACATGATCTTCGCTTGCTATCTCAAGAGAATCTACCTCAGTTATGTAAAGAATTACGTCAGTATCTTCTTAATAGTGTTAGCCTCTCTAGCGGACATTTTGCTTCTGGTTTAGGCACAATTGAATTAACTGTTGCATTACATTATACTTATAATACTCCATTTGATGCATTAATCTGGGATATTGGTCATCAAGCATATCCACATAAAATTTTAACTGGACGCAGACATCTTATATCAACTATACGTAAAAAAGGAGGATTGCATTCATTTCCATGCCGTTATGAAAGCCAATACGATGCACTCAGTGTAGGTCATTCCTCAACATCTATAAGTGCAGGAATAGGAATGGCTGTTGCTGCTGAACGAGAAGGTAAAAATCGAAAAACTGTATGTGTTATTGGTGATGGCGCTATAACTGCTGGCATGGCTTTTGAAGCTATGAATCACGCTGGAGACATTAAATCTGATATACTTGTTATTTTAAATGATAACGATATGTCAATCTCTGCAAACGTAGGTGCACTAAATAACCGTTTCGCTCATTTACTTTCAGGTAAATTTTATTCTAGATTTAAAGAAAATAGTAAAAAATTTTTTTCTAGTTTACCACCTATTAAAGAATTGATTAAACGTACCGAAGAACATTTAAAAGGAATGGTTTTTCCAGGAACTTTATTTGAAGAATTAGGATTTAATTATATTGGTCCTATAGATGGTCATGATGTGCAAACGTTAATCACTACATTAAAAAATATGCGTAATTTTAAAACTCCTCAACTACTACATATTATAACAACAAAAGGTAAAGGATATCCTCCTGCCGAAAAAGACCCAATAAGATGGCATGCAGTACCTAAATTTGATCCAGTAAGAGGTGTTTTACCAATAAACTCAAATAAGAGACCTACTTATTCTAAAATATTTGGTGAATGGTTATGTGAAAATGCTAGCAATAATAGCAAAATGATAGCTATAACACCAGCAATGTGTGAAGGTTCTGGCATGGTACATTTTTCTAAAAAATATACAAAACAATATTTTGATGTTGCTATTGCAGAACAGCATGCAGTTACTTTTGCTGCAGGACTAGCTATTAGTGGCTATAAACCAATAGTAGCTATTTATTCTACTTTTTTACAACGTGCTTACGATCAAGTAATTCATGATATCGCTTTACAAAAGTTACCAGTTATGTTTGCAATAGATCGTGCAGGAATTGTAGGAGAAGATGGACAAACACATCAAGGAGCTTTTGATATATCTTTTTTACGTTGCATTCCTAACATAATTATTATGACACCAAGTGATGAAAACGAATTTCGTCAAATGCTACATACTGGCTATAAGTATCAAATCGGACCAACAGCTGTGCGTTATCCAAGAGGATCAGGTACAGGTGTAACACTGGATCCTCTGAATTGTTTAACTATTGGTAAGGGCATAATAAGACGACAAGGTAGTAAAATAGCTATTTTAAACTTTGGTGTTCTTATTCATAATGCTTTAATTACTGCTGAACTATTAAATACTACTGTGGCTGATATGCGTTTTGTAAAACCACTAGATGAGAATCTAATATTAGAGTTAGCTGATACCCATGATTTTTTAGTAACATTAGAAGAAAACGCTATAGTAGGTGGTGCTGGCAGTGGCGTTAATGAATTACTTATGTATAAACGTAAATTAATACCAGTATTAAATTTAGGATTACCAGATCAATTTATCCAGCAGGGCACTCAAGAAGAAATATTACATGATATGCAACTTGATGCAATTGGTATAACTAACCAAATTAAAAATTGGTTATAAATTATTAATAATACAATATATTATTTTAATTTTTAACATTTTAATAACATTAATATTAATAGAATACTGTTATTAAAATAACATTAATGATTAATACGATAAAATTTTTTATAGTTTTATATATGATACAACTAATATATATTTTTAAAAAATTAAAAATAATAATAAATTTTAGTTTATTAAGAATAATTATATTTATCATTATTATGATAATAACACTATAATAGTTTTTTAAATAGCTGGAAATATACTTAAAATTATAGTACTATAAAGTAATTATTTATATAAATATAAAAATATATTTTATTCAATTAAAACATAATTTGTTAATAACTTTATATATTTAATTATTTTTATTAAAATATTACTTAATTAATTGAGATATGTATATATAATAATATGCTGATCTATTATTGAGTTTTTTACAACTATTTAATACTATAATTAATAGTAATATTATTTTTCATATATATTATAATTGTATTAAAATAATAAGATATATAATATATATAAAAGTTTTATTATTTTTAATAAAATATTTTTAATGTTATTTAACATTTAAACTCTAGTATATATATACTGATATATAAAACACATATAAGAATATAATATCTAATGTATTATTTATTACCAAAATAATAATTAAGAATACATTATGATCTATAATAATATATAATATATATTAGTTATATGAAATGATTTATTTTAATAAAAATCACTATATAATTTATTAATTAAAAGATATCATTACTAAAATTAATAAGTAATCATAATAATAAAAATATAATATTTATTACTATATTTGTCATTATAATAGATATTCTATGTCATATAATATATTTGCATATATCTTTAAATATATTTATTTTTAAAGTAAATAATATAAAATTAATTAAACTATTTAAAACTATTGTCTATTATAGATAATAATACTTATTATGATATATGTAAACTATGAATAATGACAGTTCAATGTATTTATATATACAAACATACTAATTTTAATATAATTCATTTTATTCTTTAGTATATAATTTTATATTTTCTTACAAATATAATATATTACATATAAAAAATATTTATTTTTATACTAATAGTATTTTTTAATGCATTTAATAATAAATAAAATACTAGGTGATTTTAACAAAAACATAAAATAATTAAATATTATGTTTTATTAAATTTTTAATATAATGTGAAAATATTTCTTATAGATTATGCATATACTATTATAAGCGCACATAGTCATTTAATCAAATTTTTAATCATCTAAAATTATATTAAAATAAATCTTTATAATTTTTGTAACAAAAGTAGTATTTTATAAAAATATTTACCTGATCTATATCTATCTATGTACTCAGTGTATACTTAATAATAATATATAAAATATTAACTTTACCAAATAAATAAAAGTAATGCAGAATGAACAATAATGTTGTTATATTTCATGCTATTATTATATGTAGTTACAAAAATATAGATAATATAATCATTATTGTTACCTACTCATTCATTATATTATTTTTTCAAAATATACTATAAAATTCATATACTTATCTTAGTAACCTTAGATATATATTATATATTTTAATATACATAAATTCTAAAAATATCTTATATTAAGATATAAGATATTGTTATATATAATAATCAATAGTTAACATATACATTAAAATGTATATTAATCTAATTTAGATTATTAATATTAGGATTGTTTACATCTGAATATCTAATATGCTAGATATAATAATATCAATATTATTTATACTAACTAAGTATTAGTATATGAAATAAATACTTTATTGATAGTAAACTTTATTCAAGTATTTTATAAAAATATCTATAATAGAGGATAAAGAAAGTATAAATCTATAGTATTTTATACATAAAAATAAGTAATACTCACAAAGTATTAAATTTTAAATAAATAAATTTAATTTTGTAAATACTAATAACATCTATTATAATATCATAATATATGATATAATATTAAAAATAATTTAAAACATTTTATAGTAAAATAATATCTTTATATAAAATAAAAAATATTTTAATAGTTTTTTTTAAAAAACTGAATTTATAAGATATAAAATTAATTGTTAAAAACAATATATATCATATTAATTATTTACTATACATAATATATCTAATAAAATACTATTGTTCATTAATTACTTTTTATTAAAAATGTTTACAAGTATCGGAAATTATTATGCGTCTAGATCGCTTGACAAGCAAGTTTCAGCTTGCTCTTTCTGATGCCCATTCACTAGCAATTGGGCACAATAATCAATTTATAGAACCAGTACATATGATGAGTGCATTACTTAATCAAAAAAATAGTACGGTTCAATATTTATTAACGACTGTTGGTGTTAATACGAATATACTGAATAAATATCTTCAAAAAAATATTTCTTATTTACCACAAATTACGGATAATACTCAAAGTGTGCAACCATCAAATGAATTGATGTATATATTAAATCTATGCGATAAACAAGCACAAAAATTTAATGATACTTTTATTTCTTCTGAATTATTTTTATTAGTAGTCTTAGAAAGAAAAAGCACTCTAAATGATATATTAAGAAAGGCTGGTGCAACAACAACAAACATTAGCATCGCCATTAAAAAAATGCGTGGAGAAGAAAAAGTGAATGATGTAAATTCTGAAGAATATCGTCAGGCATTAAAAAAGTATACTATAGATTTAACTCAACAAGCTGAAGAAGGAAAGCTAGACCCTGTAATTGGACGTGATGAAGAAATACGTAGGACTATCCAGGTATTACAACGTCGTACTAAAAATAATCCTGTTCTTATTGGTGATCCTGGGGTAGGTAAAACTGCAATTGTTGAAGGTTTAGCACAACGTGTTATTAACGGTGAAGTTCCAGAAGGTCTAAAAAATAAACGCGTTCTTTCTATGAATATGGGATCTCTAATAGCTGGAGCTAAATTTCGTGGTGAGTTTGAAGAACGTTTAAAGGCTATATTACATGATTTGTCTAAACATGAAGGCAATGTTATTCTATTTATTGACGAATTACATACTATGGTTAGTGCTGGTCAAGGAGATGGTGCCATCAATGCAGGCAATATGCTAAAGCCTGCTTTAGCTCGTGGTGAATTACACTGCGTTGGAGCAACAACATTAGATGAATATCGTCAATATCTTGAGAAAGATGCCGCACTTGAGCGTCGTTTTCAAAAAGTATTGGTTACTGAACCAACAGTAGAAGATACTATTGCAATTTTACGTGGTCTAAAAGAGAGATATGAACTACATCACCATGTTCAAATTACTGACCCTGCAATAGTTGCTGCAGCAAATTTATCTAATCGCTATATTGCAGAGCGTAAATTGCCAGATAAAGCAATTGATCTTATTGATGAAGCAGCATCTAGTATTCGTATACAAATAGATTCTAAACCTGAATCGCTAGATCGTTTAGAACGTCGAATTATTCAGTTAAAATTAGAACAACAAGCATTAAATAAAGAATCTGATGAAGCTAGTAAAAAACGTCTTGAGCTTATTAATGTAGAAACTGAGCGTAAAGAACTTGAATATAAAAAACTAGAAAAAGAATGGAAAACAGAAAAATCTTCTCTTAGTGATATTCAAAAAATTAAGACCGAAATTGAACAGACAAAAATTACTTTAGAACAAGCTCGTCGTATATCTGATTTAACTAAAATGTCTGAAATTCAGTATGGTAAGTTACCTGTCCTAGAAAAAAAATTACAAGAAGCTACGCTATATGAAAGCAAAACTATGAAGCTATTACGGAATAGGGTAACTGATATAGAAATAGCTGAAGTTCTAGCACGTTGGACTGGTATTCCTGTAGCACGTATGTTAGAAAGTGAACGTAAAAAATTATTACATATGGAAGATACCCTTCATGAACGTGTCATTGGTCAAGAAGAAGCTGTAGAAGCTGTTTCAAATGCTATTCGTCGTAGTCGTTCTGGTTTATCGGATCCTAACCGTCCAATTGGTTCTTTTTTATTTCTCGGGCCTACTGGTATTGGTAAAACTGAACTATGCAAAGCGCTAGCAAATTTTTTATTCGATAGTGATGAAGCTATGGTTCGTATTGATATGTCTGAGTTTATGGAAAAACACTCAATATCACGTTTAGTTGGCGCTCCTCCAGGGTATGTTGGATATGAAGAGGGAGGTTACTTAACAGAAGCAGTTCGACGTCGACCTTATGCTGTTATTTTGTTAGATGAAATAGAAAAAGCACATTCAGATATATTTAATATTTTATTACAGATATTAGATGATGGACGCCTTACTGACGGACATGGCAGAACAGTTTATTTTCATAATACAGTAATAATTATGACTTCTAATCTCGGATCTGATTTAATTCAAGATCGCTTTGGACATCTTAATTATAATGATATTAAAGAAGTAGTAATGAATGTAGTATCACACCATTTTCGTCCTGAATTTATTAATCGTATAGATGAAAATATTGTATTTCATCCATTACATCAAACAAATATTAAGAAAATTGCGTTAATTCAATTAAAACGTCTATATCAGCGTTTAGAAGAAAAAGGTTATACCATTAAGATTAGTGATAATGCTTTAGAACAACTTGTAAAAGTTGGCTTTGATCCAATATATGGTGCACGTCCACTTAAAAGAGCTATTCAACAGGAAATAGAAAATCCGTTAGCACAACAAATTTTATCTGGACAATTAGTACCAGAAAAAACTATTATACTAGAAATTTATGGTAATAAGATACTTGCTATGCAGTAATTAATCACTATGTTTTAATATTACATGATAATTAAAATTAGTATATAATTTTTTATCAAATAATATGAAATAATATAAATTATTATTTTTTGTTTATAGCATTATTATGAATATAATTAATATAGCACATAAATATATTATAAATTATTTCTTTAATAAAGCAAAAAAATATTTTTATATATGAAATATATCATTTTCTTTTTACTTAAGAAATATTATAGTAATAATTATTTCATATAATGAAATTTTTAAAAAATAACTACTTTTATTATTTGATAATAATAATTTCGTAAATTAAAATATATATTAAAATATAATCATCAAAAATATTTCATTTTCATCTATGAAACAATGTTTAATAATAGCAATATCTATATCATAGATATTGCTATAAATGCTTTAATATGTTATATTTTTTCGTAAAATAATATTGATGTTATTTGTATTTTTTATATTTTTATAATCGCATTATACTAATAAATAATATTATTCGAATAACTTATACTATATCAATAATAGTTAGAAAAACATGTTTGATGTTGTCTTTTAAATATATATAATATTATACTTTTTTATAAAAGTATCATCATATAAATGATATTACTAATATTAATACATTAAAATAATAATACAATATTATTATTAAATAATTTATGAATTAATATATTACATAATATATAACTAAATGTATATACCATCACAACAAATCACATTATAATTAAATTTTTTAGTAAATCTATTGATTCATTATCTCAATACTTACAGTTTTTCAATAAAAAATATTAAATAATATTATATAATTAATGTAGTATTTTATAATACATACAATTTTATAAGACAATAAGATTGATATTTGTAATGTAATTACATAAAAATTTAATAAAAACCCTTAAATTATTATTCCTTTATATAGAAATGAATAATAGTTATATTAATCTAATAGATTAAGCAATACTTATTTTTTAAAATATTATTTATGTTATATATGTTTAAGTAAAATTATTTGCTTAATTACAATATAAAAATTTTAACATTACTAAATAACCGTATACTATGAAAATAGTTTTTAGGTATACATATATTAATCTAGAAAATTAAAATTATTAAAAAGATAATAGACATGTATATTAATCACAGTATTCACTAAATATTTGACGTATTAAACACAATGATAGATTTTAAGAAGGTTTACAATTAAACATTCTTCACGTAAAATATTATTAAATTAAAACGACAAAGAACTTTTTATTGAGGTCGTTAAATGAGATTCATTAAGTTTAATAAGTGCTTAAGTATAATAGTTTTAGTTACAGTTACAACTTTATTAATTGGTTGTGATATGGCAATTTTAGATCCTAAAGGAGAAATAGGTTTAGCGCAAAAAAACTTAATATTTACTGCGCTGGGATTAATGTTAATAATTGTTATACCGGTAATCATAATGACCATTGTATTTATATATAAATTTAGATCTTCTAATCAAAATGCTATATATACTCCTAATTGGTCTCACTCTAATAAAATTGAAGCTATTATATGGATTGTACCAATTATTATTATATCTATATTGGCAACATTAACTTGGAAGACAACTCATCAGTTGGATCCTTATAAACCACTATTCTCAAATATTGATCCTATTCAAATAGATGTTATTTCTTTAGATTGGAAATGGTTATTTATTTATCCAGATTTAGGAATAGCTACTATTAATGAATTAGCTTTTCCAATAAACCATCCCATTACTTTTCATATTACTTCTAACTCTGTAATGAATTCTTTTTTTATTCCTCGTTTAGGTGGGCAAATTTATGCAATGGCAGGCATGCAAACTCAACTACATTTAATTGCTAATAAACCAGGTAAATATAATGGTATCTCTAGTAGTTATAGCGGCAGAGGATTCTCTGGAATGAAATTTACTACTATTGCAACTCCTGATAATGCTAGCTTTCAGCAATGGGTTTCTAAAGTAAACAATAGAGCTCACCATCAAATAGCAACAATGGCTGAATTCGAAATATTAGCTAAACCTAGCGAGTATCATCCTGTTGAATACTTTTCTAACGTAAAGCCTGATTTATTTATTCATATTATTAATAAATTTATGGGTAACAAGAAAAAATGTATAGAAAAAAACGAACATATATATATGAGTCAGAATTCGTCTGCATATACGAGGACGAATAAATGTTTGGAAAATTAACTTTTAATGACTTCCCATACCATGAACCTATTATTATGGCAACGATTGCCAGTATTTTTTTAGGTAGTTTAGTAATTATTATCTTGATTACTTATTTTAAAAAATGGAAATATCTATGGACGGAATGGCTAACCTCAGTAGACCATAAACGTTTAGGTATAATATACATTATATTGGCTTTTATTATGTTATTGCGTGGTTTTGCTGATGCTATAATGATGCGTAGCCAACAAGTATTGGCTTCAGCAGGTCATTCTGGTTTTTTGCCTCCTCATCATTACGATCAAATTTTTACCGCTCATGGTGTAATTATGATTTTTTTTGTAGCGATGCCATTTGTTATTGGTTTGATGAATATCGTTATACCGCTACAGATTGGTGCGAGAGATGTTGCTTTTCCTTTCTTAAATAACTTAAGTCTCTGGTTTACTGTTGTAGGTATATTACTGATTAATATATCTCTTGGAGTAGGAGAATTTGCTCAAACTGGTTGGCTGGCATATCCACCACTATCAAACAAAGAATACAGCCCTGGTGTAGGAGTCGATTATTGGATTTGGAGTTTACAAATATCTAGTGTAGGTACGTTAATGACAGGCGTAAACTTTTGCACTACAATCATTAAAATGCGTACTTATGGTATGTCATTAATGAAGATGCCAGTTTTTACTTGGACTGCTCTCTGTACTAATATATTAATTATTGCCGCTTTTCCTATTTTAACTGTTACTATCGCGTTACTTACCGCAGATAGATATATTGGTACTCATTTCTTTACTAATGATATGGGTGGTAATATGATGATGTATATCAACCTTATTTGGGCTTGGGGACATCCAGAAGTATATATCCTAGTACTACCTATTTTTGGTGTATTTTCTGAAGTTACTGCTACTTTCTGTAAAAAAAGTTTATTTGGTTATACTTCATTAGTATGGGCAACTGTTTGTATTACAATATTATCATTTATTGTTTGGTTGCACCATTTTTTTACAATGGGAAGCGGTGCTGATGTAAATGCTTTCTTTGGTATAGCTACTATGATTATATCAATCCCTACAGGTGTAAAAATATTTAACTGGCTTTTTACCATGTATCAAGGACGTATTATCTTTAATTCTGCTATGCTATGGACTATAGGATTTATAATTACATTTACAATAGGTGGTATGTCTGGAGTATTATTATCTGTTCCAAGTGCAAATTTTGTACTTCATAATAGTTTATTCCTTATTGCACATTTTCATAATGTTATTATAGGTGGTGTTGTATTTGGTTGTTTTGCGGCTATGACATATTGGTTTCCAAAAGCATTCGGTTTTACGTTAAATGAGACTTGGGGTAAACTGGCATTTTGGTTTTGGATTATAGGATTTTTTCTTGCTTTTATGCCATTATATCTATTAGGATTTATGGGTATGACTCGTCGTTTAAGTCAGCAAATTGACCCAATATTCCATTCACTATTAATAATTGCTGCAGGTGGTACTTTATTAATTGCATGCGGTATTATATGTCAGTTTATTCAAATATTTTTATCTATTCGTTACCGTAATAGCAATATTGATCTTACAGGAGATCCATGGAACGGTCGTACATTAGAATGGTCGACTTCTTCTCCTCCACCATTATATAACTTTGCTATTAAGCCAACAATTGACTCACGTGATGCATTCTGGGAATTTAAAAAAAAAGGTATTAATAATAAACTAGAAAAATATACACCTATTCATATGCCACGTAATACTAGTGTAGGCATTATTATTGCTAGCTTTAGTCTTATATTTGGTTTCGCTATGATTTGGAATATTTGGTGGTTAGCAATTATCTCTTTTATTGGAATGATTGTAACCTGGATTATTCATAGCTTTAATGAAGATAATGATTATTATATTTCAATTAATGAAATAGAAAATATTGAACAAACACATCTGCAGCAACTTGTTAAAGCAGGCGTAAAATTATGATAATTGATACTCCACAACATCAGAATAACTATATACAACAAGAAAATAATGAAACTAAAATCTTTGGTTTTAGATTATATCTTATGAGCGATTGCATTTTATTTGCTGGTTTGTGCGCCACTTATGCAGTCTTGTGTAACGGTACTGCTAATGGTCCATCAGGTAAAGATATTTTTGAACTACCTTGGGTACTAGTTGAAACTTTACTACTATTACTAAGTAGTTTAACCTGTGGTTTTACAATGTTAGCAATAAAAAAAAATAATATTTACAGTCTTATTAGTTGGTTAACTTTTACTTTTCTATTAGGAATAAGCTTTATCATCATGGAAAGCTATGAATTCTTTCACTTATTTGCTGAAGGTTTTGGTCCTAAAAGAAGTGCATTTTTATCATCTTTTTTTGTTTTAGTGGGTACACATGGTCTACATGTAGTTAGTGGTTTGCTTTGGATATTAGTAATGATACTTCAAATAAGTATTAAAGGTTTAACAAGTAGTAACTATACTCGCTTAATATGCCTTAATCTATTTTGGCATTTATTAGACATTATATGGATCTGTGTATTTACTTTAGTATATCTAATAGGATATCTATAATGAATAACTTATCCACAGAAAAACAATATTCTTTAATAAAAAAGAAATATATGCATAAAAACAGTATTAGTTCTTATACCATTGGTTTTATCTTATCTATTGTTTTAACTTTTATTCCATTTTGGATAGTGATAAACTCTAATACTACACACCAAAATATTTTAATAATTGTTATTACTATGGCTGTAATACAAATATTTATTCATTTAATATTTTTTATGCATATGCGTCTTGTTTATGCAGAACGATGGAACTTGATATCTTTATTATTTACCTTTTTAATTATTACAATTATTATAACTGGTTCTTTATGGATTATGTATAACCTTAATATTAATATGATAGTACAATAAAAACATTGCATGATAATTAAGCAATATTTACAAATAATAAAACCGGGAATTATCTTTGGTAATATAATTTCAGTTATTGGTGGATTTCTCTTAGCATCTAAAGGAAGGTTAGATATACCTATATTTATTTATATAATTTTAGGTATATCGTTTGTAATTGCCTCAGCTTGTATATTTAATAATTATATTGATAGAGATATTGATAAAGTTATGGAGAGAACTAAACACCGTGTATTTGTAAAAGGTTTAATATCTTCTAAGATAACGTTAATTTATGCTATTTTGTTAGGTATAATTGGTATTATAATATTATATTTAGCAGCTAATCCTCTTACTGTTGTATTAGCATTAATTGGATTTATTGTATATGTAGTGATTTATAGTCTTTATATGAAACGCAAATCTATTTATGGCACTTTGATTGGCAGTTTATCTGGTGCAATGCCTCCAATTATCGGATATTGTGCAGTAAACAAAGATTTCGATACCGGTGCTTTAATTTTACTGACGATATTTTGTTCTTGGCAAATGCCACACTCTTATGCAATTGCAATCTTTCGTTTTACAGATTATCAAAAAGCTAAAATACCAGTTTTACCAGTTATGAAAGGAATTACAGTAACAAAAAAACACATTACGATATATATTTTAGTTTTTATGGGCGCAACTATGATGTTGCCATTAGCTGGTTATGTTAATTATCAATATTTCACTGTAGTTGTTGTGGTAAGTTCTTATTGGTTATATTTATCTTTATCTGGGTATAGAAAAAAGGTAAATAATTTTCTATGGGCTCGTAAAATGTTTCTTTTTTCTATTGTTACTATTATTATTTTAAATATTATAATGTCTATTAACTATTAATATTATATAGTAGAAAATATTTTATTAATTTTTTAAATTAATGGTTTTACTATGAAATTATGCATTATATATAGCATAAATAATATATTTTCTGTTATCAAAAATATTTTTTTGAGGAATATACTAATCACTTTTTATAAAAAAATTTATATATTCTAATTTAATAAAAGATATTTATAAAAGAATGATATATTAAAATTTTTAATTAAATTAATTAATTATTTGTACATTATATAATACACAATAAAAATTTTAATAAAAATAAATAATTTAGATTGTTTAAGTATTAATACTAAATAATAATCCTTACTTAATAGTAATATAGTTAAATACGTTATATAATTATATATTATAAAAATTATTAATAATATTATTTCTAATAATTTTATTAATAAGTTTAATTTTTATTATATCACTATATAATAATATAATTAATAAATTATTATATCTGTTCAAGTAAATAATATAAATTTTATAAAAAATTTATCGTAAAAGTTTCATTACATCATAATTATCTTTACTATGAAAATAGTAAATTTTAAGATTTATAATAAATATATTTATTGTAATGACATACTTGAATATTTATTAAATATTTAATCTGCAAAATAATAAAAAATATTAAATCTTAACTAAATATTTAATATAATAATAAACACCATTACATAACTATTTATAGTTATGTAATTTAGTTGATCTCTTAATGAACAGATACCCTACAAATAAAAGAATTATCCATATAATACCTACATATAATGAAATACGTGTATAAGGAAAGTAGCCAATTAGACTAATAATAAATACTAAAAAAATAATAGTCATCATCGAGGTTAGGGTGCCACCACGTAGTGGAAAATATAATTTTTTTATTTGTTGAGAATTTAAACTATTACGAAATGCAATATGAGATAATAAAATCATAATCCATACTAACATTGTTGCAAAAGTTGCTAATGAAGCAATCATTAGAAATATTTTCTCTGGTATAATATAATTTAAATACATTGCAAATAATAATGATATTATCATAGTAATTACAGTAATAAATGGAATACCATTCTGCGAAACTTGTGAAAATATTTTTGGGGCATGACCCTGTTGCGCCATACCATGCAACATACGTCCTACACCAAATACATCACTATTAATTGCAGATAATGATGCAGTTATGGCCACTAAATTTAATATATCCATAGCTTTAGTCATCCCTATATGTTGAAACGTTAATACAAAAGGGCTACCTTGTGTCCCTACTTTATCCCATGGATAGATAGACATTATTATAAATAATGTGCTGACATAAAATAATAAAATACGTAAAGGTACTGAGTTAATTGCTTTAGGAATTGATATCTTTGGATTTTCAGCTTCACCTGAACTGATACCAATAATTTCAATTCCACCATAAGCAAACATAACCATCTGCAAAGCAATAATCATTCCTATCCAACCATTACTAAAGAAACCACCGTTTGTCCATAAATTATGAATACCTGTAGGATGACCGTTATTACCAATGCCCCAAATCATAATACCAATACCTGATAAAATCATAATAATAATAGTAATAACTTTAAAACATGACAGCCATAATTCAATTTCGCCAATTATTTGTACTTTCATGAGATTAACAGAGCCAATAATCAATACTACAATAAACATCCATACCCAACGAGGTAAATCGGGAAACCAAGTGCTCATGTAAATACTACATGTTGTAACATCGGCAATAGCAACAATTAAAATTTCAAAACAATATGTCCAACCAGTAATATAACCAGCTATTGGTCCTAAATAATCATGAGCATAATATGAAAAAGAACTAACTTGTGGATTATTAACAGACATCTCACCAAGCGCCCTCATAATAATAAAGACTACTAAACCACCAATTATATAAGATAATAAAACACTGGGACCTGCTATTTGTATGGCTTCAGCAGAGCCGTAAAAAAGACCTGTCCCTATAGCAGAACCAATAGCCATAAAACGAATATGACGCGTTTTAAGTGCGCGCTTAAGTTGATTATTAGGTAGTTGTTGCATAAAATACCAATAGATATCTTCTAAAGATATGGAGTTTATGTGATTTATTAGTGTTAGAGATAAATTATATTATTTATTATCTATATATGTGTGTAATAAACAAATATGTATCATAAAATATCTGTCTAAAATTATTTTAGTTATATATAACATATTTTATACGCCCATCTTACGATCATAAATTGCCATTGCAATCCACATTAATAATGAAGGTAATATCCAATCTAAATTTTGATTAGATAATGGCCAATATTGAATCCAATGTAATATATGAACATTTGATATAAAATCTTTACATGCATCAAGTATACCAAACAATAAACTGATTATCATAACAGGAGAAAATACACGCGCAGCTTTATACCACCAATGCACAGTAAAGCTTAAAATAACTAAAAAAATACATGGTGGATATATTATCCTAAGTATAGGGATAGAAATATGAATTAAATTATTCATACCTAAATTAGATATTACCATTGCAGTAATACCTACAATAAGGACTAACTTACGATAACTTAATGGTAGGTACTGAACAAAAAATTCAGCAGAAGCACATGTTAAACCAATCGCAGTTACAGCACACGCAATAAAAATTAATGCAGCTAAAAAAAGACTACCAATATTACCGAAGGTATACTGAACATAAGCATGCAAAACTTCTGTACCATTTTGTGCAACTGGGACTAATTGACCGCTGCTAGCACCTAGAGCAAATAAGCTTAAATATACTAATATTAAACCGATACTGGCAATTAAACCTGCCCAAATTGTATAGCGAGTTAATAAATGTTTATCATATATACCTCGAGAACGAATAGCATTAACAATAACTATACTGAATACCATTGCACCTATTGTATCCATAGTTAAATATCCATTGATACATCCACTAGCAAAAGGAGTTTCTTGGTATATTTTAATTGCTGGTATATGTGTACCTGCTGGCCATAAAATAGCAGCAACACTTAATACAGAAAGTGCAAAAATTTTTACAGGAGCTAAAATATGCCCCACAATATCTATTAATTTACCTGGATACATTGATACTGCAATGACCATGGCAAAGTATAGTATACTATAAATTAGTAGCAATACGTCATTACTCCCCGTAAGAGGTGCAATACCAAGTTCAAACGAAACCGTTGCAGCACGTGGCATAGCAAATAATGGTCCTACGGATAAATAACATATTGTTGCAAGTAATAAACCAGCTTTTCGACCAATTGGTGTGCTTAATTCATCAATTCTTCCCCCTACTTTTGCCAACGCTATCAAAGTAATAACAGGCAAACCAACTGCAGTAATAAGAAATCCTACAGCTGCTATCCAAACATAATCTCCAGATTGTAAGCCAACTATTGGAGGAAAAATGATATTACCCGCACCCACAAACAATGCAAAAGTCATTAAACCTAGTACTAAAATATCTTTAGATTTTAAGATATGGTTCATAATAGAATACTGTGCTACCTTGATTATCGTTGATAAATGTCAATAAATATAAAATATATAAAATACAACTAACTTAGTAAAATAGTTCAACTATATTATTGTATACTGATTATAAATTTATATATAAAAATATTTTTTAAAAAAATAGTTATTTCTTTGAATAAAGCAATATAGCTATAATTATAAATAAAAAATTAATTATTATCGCTCTGTATATATCAAGTATTTTATAAAGAATGTTATTTATTTCATAATAATATTAAGACATAATTTAATGTTATCTTAAAATATTAATGAAAATTACTGAATTATATAGATAATATATTATTGTATTAAATACTATTTTATAATTATTAAAATTAACATTTTGCATATATTTTTGTACAACATAATCTTATAAAAATTAATTTTTTATATTTTTTCATAAAAAATAATGCCGTTTAATATGTTATTAACATTTGTAATGTTTTAATAATTTATAAAATATTATGATTATAATTAAATCATATTGTGAGCTATTTAACAATATTAATTAATACAAATAAATTAAATAATAATATAAAATATTTTAGTAAAAAATCATCACAATATATTTAAAAGTCATAATTGATGCTTTCACATACATATATGTTCTTACTATAATTGAGTATATATCTAATATTATCACAATTCATAAAAATTAACTTTTTTAAAAAAATGTATCTATTATGTATAAATAGTATAAAATATTAAAAATTTTTTAATTATTTTTATTCAAGAATTTTTTAAAAATTTTATTTTCGTTATTAATAAATATACACATACTTATTTATTAGTATATTACTAATTTTTATAAAAATTTACACATTATAATAATAGATAATCAATAGAAACTATTTTCAATATAACAAATAATTTTAAATTTATATTTTTAATACATAAAATATAAATATCGTATGTTATACGATTACTAAAGGATAATTATTGATGAGTTGGATTGAACATATTCTGAATAAAAGAAAAATTAGGCAACATCGTAAAATGATTATTCCTGAAGGAATATGGACTAAATGTGATCGCTGCTATCAAATATTATATCGTGCTGAACTAAGACGTAATTTAGATGTTTGTCCTAAGTGTGATCATCATATGCGTATATCTGCGCGTCTTCGTTTACATACTATATTAGATACAGGTAGTGAAATAGAATTAGGTAGTGAATTAGAACCAAAAGATGTTATTAAGTTTAAAGATTCAAAGAGATATAAAGATCGTTTATCATTAGCACAAAAAAATACTGGTGAAAAAGATGCATTAGTTGTAATGAAAGGAACATTAAAAAATATGTCTATTGTAGTTGCATCTTTTGAATTTACTTTTATGGGTGGTTCAATGGCTTCTGTAGTTGGAGCACGTTTTATTCGTGCGATTACACAAGCAATAGAAGATAAATGTGCATTAATTTGTTTTTCTGCTAGTGGTGGTGCTCGTATGCAGGAAGCATTAATATCTTTAATGCAAATGGCAAAAACTAGTGCTGCATTAGCTAAATTACAAGAATACGGCTTACCTTATATCTCTATTTTAACTGATCCAACAATGGGTGGTGTATCTGCAAGTCTAGCAATGTTAGGAGATATCAATATAGCAGAACCTAATGCTCTTATTGGTTTTGCAGGTCCACGTGTTATTGAGCAAACAATGCGTGAACAACTGCCTGCTGGTTTTCAGCGTAGTGAATTTTTAATTGAGAAAGGAGCTATTGATATGATTGTTCGTCGTCAAGATATGCGTAACAAAATAGCTAGTCTTGTAGCTAAAATGACAGGGCAAGCAGAACCTATTAGCAATGAAACTATTAATGATTTATCTATGCATCGTGAGATATAATAAATGAAATTTAAGAGTATTTTATACTTTATGTATTTTACAAATATATCAAAATATTAGTAAAAATATTTTACATTTAATATAGTAATAATCTTATTTAAGATAATACATAAATTTTTTAAATTAGGTATATATTATGTTTATAAATAATTAATTATTTATGATTAACTTTTTAAGTTTTCAAGTTACATCATTATTAACATAATTATTAGAATATCTTAAAAAAAAGATTTAAGGTCTTATATTAGGATTTATACAAATCAAGCAAGTAGATAAAAATAAATTTTCTAAAAGTTGCTTTAATAAAATTTACTGCTATAGGGGCAAATAATAAAGTACTACTCATCAAATATTAGAAATAGTTACTATTATTTATAGCATATTATATTGGTGTTGATAATTCGCTATATCTAATATATTATACTAAACTTATTTATAGTTAAAATAGGACGTTTAAGATTATCAATACAAAACCTTTTTTTTATTTAGATACTGTCAATTATGAGTTATTTAGTTAGTCGTTTATAATAATTAATCTAGCAACACCATAAAAAATAAAATTTGATTATTTACGTGTAGTTATAGAAATAATGATAGATTGATATATTGCAGGAATAATTAAGCATCTAAAACTTTAAATTAATAGATAATATTACGCTAAATTAAAATGATTATGAAGACATTTTCTTAAAAAGTTAATCTAGCATTTAGAGTAACCTAATGTATTTGCATATAGCAAGTACATAGATACAATTACTGCTAAATTCTATTCCACAAAATATAATAATTATTTGTAATTTTTTAATGTAGCTGTATGTATTATCAAAATCTTAAAAAATGGATAATGCAATTGATAAATAAATTTTCAAATAAATTAATTAGTTTTATTATTATAACATCTATAAGTGTGATTATATTACCAGATTTATTACAACAAAAAAAAAATAATTATAATTATGAATTTACTGCTATTCCTTTAGCACCAAAAATTCAGGAGATCTCTCCAACAAATATTATACCATCAATTAATCAATCATTAAGCAAAATGCCATATTATTCTCAAACATATTCTGATAATAAAATACAACATGATAACAAAAACGTATCTCATCAAAATTGTAATAAAATATACAATATAAATAAACCTACACAGGTTATTCAAAAATCATAATACAATTTTTTATATTTCAAGGAGTTATTACAGCAAGATTATCGTATTGAGTGTATTCATGCTTAGTTTGCATATATTATATAATATAAAATAATCTACTTTTTAGAAGTAGATTGCTCTAAATAATATAACTTAAATAATATACGAAAATATCAAATTCTTTAAGAAGATCACTATTACTACTAACTAGTAATATAAAATATAATTATATAAATAACATAGATTTTTGATAAAATATTGCAATAATAAAAATTATATATTTATATTATATAACTTTTTTATATGCATATTGAACAAGCATAATTTATATTTTATTTTTAAATATAAGTATTGCTATATTATTATCTTATATACGAAAATATCAATTCATTAATATGTTATTTCATAATATTAAATTATTATAATATACTAAATCAAAAAATGATTAACATATTAAAATATAATAAGATAAACATGCATTATTTAATGTTTAAAAAACATACAGTAAATATACATTATTATCTATAATAGATATGTATCTTAGATACAAATTATTACAATAAAATCGTTATTATATGTATAATACTTGTAAAGTATAAATAATTTTGTCAGTATATAATATATCAATTATTATAAATAGTTACAATATATAAAATTATTAAAAATAAAATATTACTAATATACACGATAATATTATGATATAATACCATGTATATTAATAAAAAATAATATAGAATATATTATAAATATAATTTAATTACATATGATGATATCAAGATATAATATTTATATATTTAGTTAAAATATACTTATTAATTCATTTAAAATAATTTTAAAATTGGAATAATTATGTTTTGGATTGATTGGGTCATTATTGGCATAATAATATTTTCGACATTAATAAGTTTAATTAGAGGATTTGTACGCGAAACCTTATCACTCATTACTTGGGGTACAGCTTTCTTTATATCTAAAAATTTTTATGCTTATTTAGCTGTTTACTTAACTAGTTTTGGAGATGTCATAATACGTAATGGAATTGCAATTATTATTTTATTAATCGCAACATTAATTGTTGGGGCAATGATAAATTATATAATCATTTCATTAATTGAACAAACTGGACTAAGAGACACTGATTATATATTAGGAATATTTTTTGGTGTATTACGTGGGATATTCATAGCTTCAGTAATATTATTTTTTTTAGATACTTTTACCTCGATAGGACAAAGTATGGCGTGGAAAAAATCACAAATGATTCCTCAATTTAGTTATATAATTAGATGGCTATGTGAATACTTACAAAGTAAATCAAGTTTTCTAATAGAAAATTTACCTTATATTACGACGCCATTAAAATAATTTTAATAAAAATTATATAATATATGGTTTATAGAATAATGATTATTGTATATAAAATAAATTTATTTTATTTTTATAATAAATATAAAAATATAATATATTAAAGTATTTTAATACTATACTTATTAAGTAATATTTTAATATAAAATCTATTCAAATCAATAAACTATTATAATGATAATAGAGTTATATGACTAAAAATATTCATTATATTTATATATCTTTAATGTTAATTTCTAAGAAATATTAAAATTGTAAGAGTATACTTCATTTATACATGTTCGCAATAAATATGAGATTGTATAATTAATGAAACGTATAATTATTGGTATTTCTGGAGCTAGTGGTGTTATTTATGGGAAACGTATACTTGAGGTATTACGTGATACACCTAATATTGAAACTCATCTTATTATAAGTAATGCAGCGCGTAAAACAATAATACTAGAAACTAATTTACAATTACATGATTTTTATAATCTTGCAGATGTTGTACATAATACTCGCGATATTACTGCTAATATTGCTTCCGGGTCTTTTAAAACTGAAGGTATGATAATTATTCCTTGTTCAATTAAAACTTTATCTGGTATTGTACATAGTTATACTGATAATTTATTAATAAGATCAGCAGATGTAATTCTCAAAGAACGTCGTCGTTTAGTACTGTGTGTACGTGAAACACCACTGCATTTAGGACATTTACGAATGCTTGCCAAAGCTGTAGAACTTGGTGCTATTATAATGCCGCCTGTTCCAGCATTTTATCATCATCCAAAAACATTGCAGGATATTATTGATCAAACAATTAACCGTATTATAGATCAATTTGATATATATATTTCTCAAGATCTCTTTATTCGATGGCAAGGCAAATGTAATTTTTTATAATATATTCAATGCATATAAAAATCTATTATTTTAAGGTATGTAAATACAATAATATATCACTGATATATCATTATTTATTATAGATAATCCATAAATTTTAAATTAAATACTATGTATTTAATTTATATTTCTATTAATTACAAGTACCTTAATTTTATAAAATAATGATTTTAATATAATAGTAAAAATATACTATATATAGTTATCACTTATGGATATCATTAATAACTAAATTTTTATATAAAATATATTATTAATTTAATAAAATATTTAATACAAAAGAGAATGTTCTAGTAAAGAAGTATCTAATTTAATCAAAATATTAATTAATATTATGCATCTTTATCCGTAAGTTATATTCTACCAAAATCACTTTACTAAAGATAAAATTAGGATTACCAGGTAAAATACATAGATCACGTACAGTATTATTTAATAATTTAGGAGCAAGATAGATAATAAACTTATTAATAAATATAACTTGTTAATAATGCTCCTGAAAGTGATGTATTCCCTGCTTTAACTTATATATAATTCATCTATCTTGTACTTAATTCTACCATTAAACACTTAAGATCTAAATTTTAATTATGTTTTAAAATTAATAATTGTGTAAAATATATTGGACAATATTAATCATCGATATAAACACAAACTAATATAGTTACCTCTAGTTAATAAATAATTTTTATACTCTAAAGTAATACAATTATTAACTGTTAAGAATACATATAGATTGATGTAGATTGTTACTCAGATAATTTTGTTGCGTTTTAACATCTGATTCGTTCTGATATTTTATTACAAGGATCGTCTGTTAATATAGTAGCACTAAAAGCTTAATCTAGCTGAACTTTTAGTTTAATAATACTATATATCTTGATGCGCAGTAACAGATATCATCCATTTACTTTTACTTAATACGATTGCTGTTTTTGTATCTATACACGCTGCTAACTTGCGTAATATAAAAAATAATTGAGTACGTATATGTTTTGAAAAACTATAATTAATAGTTTCTTATTAATGCGTTATTATACTATTAACAGTAATATCTGCTAGCTGGAGCTTGAACAACTACTTCCTAATAATAGATTTCAATTAAAATTTTGTATAGCTATAACTAGATATCTAATACAAGTTAATATTAGTGTATTAACACGTGGTGTTAGAAGATCTTGATGATTAAAGAAGGCAATATAGTAATATATGCTATTGTACTAAATTAGTTGGAGTTCTTCTTCTATTTATAATAGTATGGACTTGAGTATATAGCTTATTAGTTCATAAATGATAGTCTTCGTTAATAATTGTATCCTGATGTACTACATTATACATAGCCAACATTTTAGATTGATTCTAATAGTAAAATACTACTCTTAGTTAATTTAAATGTTTTTACTATATGAAAATCATCACTATAAATTTTGTTTTTATATATCTAAAAAAATAAATTATTTTTCTTAATTAATATTGAGTTAGCTATTTAGTTGTTGATTGACTGAGTTTAATATATGTTTAAGAAAATACTTAATATTAATAATATTTGATATGTTATTTTATAATTCTATTCATATAAATAAATTTATTGATTGTTATTAAAAAATATTTTATTTACTAATAATAAGTTACTAAGATTTAACATAATTAATATGTTATATTAGTTTATCTTTATAACACATATATTTCTAATATTTTTTTTAAAATTTGTTGTGTTATGATCTATATTGCATAATATTAATTAACCTCATGATATTAATAACGTAAGATATAACTATCTAAAAAATTTTAAATAATAAATTAATATAATTTTATATTTTATTAATTTAATAATAGTGCATAATTATTTATAATAAAATAAATAATTATAAAAATTAATAAATAATTAAATAACTTGTATAACTATGAAATTAAAGAAATAATATTATATGGATAATATATTCATGATTACTATTAGTAGTATTCATAAAATCATAAATATATTTAATAATAATCTAAATATACATTGATTATTTAGATTAAATAGAACTTATATCAATGTATAATGAAACAAAGATACAAGATATTTTTAGTATATACATATTATATGAATAATTATACAATAATTTTATTGAATATTATTATATTTACTAAATTATCATATTTTCTATAATTTAAAATTATAGAATATTTAAATAATCGTATTAAATACATTATTTTACAATATAAATATTCGTAAAATAATAAATATTATCATCATATATATAACTAAATAATGCTATTAAATATAAAATATCTGTATCTAATAATAATATTTTGTACAATAACCTTATTATTAATCTAGTTTATTTATAATACATTATATATAATACAGTACATTATATAATAATACTAATTTATTGCAGATTGAAAATAATACAATTATATTAAAAAATAATATATACTGAATCTATTACTATAATTTTATTTTATTATATTTAACTGCTGACTTTTTTATCTTAATTATATGTTATCTTTAGGTTAATTAATTTATGCATTTAAATCCAAATCAACAAAAAGCTATTGAATTTGTTACTGGTCCTTGTTTAATTTTAGCAGGCGCTGGTTCAGGGAAAACGCGTGTTATTACAAATAAAATTGCATATCTAATTAATCAATGTGACTATCAGGCTCGTAATATTGCTGCTGTAACTTTTACTAATAAAGCCGCTCATGAAATGAAAGAGCGTGCTTCTCAAAATATGAGTAGTAACAATACTCGTGGATTAATAGTATGCACATTTCATACATTAGGCTTAGAAATTATAAAAAATGAATATAAAGCTTTAGGAATAAAAAAAAATTTTTCAATTTTTGACTCTCAAGATCAATTTATTTTATTAAAGGAATTAAGTAAAAAATGGTTAAAAAAAGATCATGATTTACTAAAACAACTATCTTCTACTATATCTAATTGGAAAAATAATCTTATTGAACCACATCAAGCTGCATGCTATGCATCATCTGAACGAGATAAAATATTTGTACATTGTTATCAATTATATAATAATCAATTAAAAGCGTATAACTTGCTAGATTTTGATGATTTGATATTATCACCAACTCTATTATTACGTGATAATCAAGAAGTACTAGAACGTTGGCAACAACGTATTAATTATTTATTAGTAGATGAATATCAAGATACTAATACTAGTCAATATGAATTAATAAAATTATTAGTCAGTAAAAACTTACTTTTTACCTGCGTGGGAGATGATGATCAATCAATTTACTCATGGCGCGGGGCATGTCCACAAAATTTAGTGCGATTACAAGAAGATTTTTCAACATTACATGTTATTAGATTAGAGCAAAATTATCGTTCTTCACAACGTATTTTAAAGTCTGCTAATATATTAATTGCTAATAATATGCATATCTTTAAAAAGAGTTTATTTTCTAAATTAAGTTATGGTAAAAAACTTAAAATAATTACAGTTAATCATGAAGAAGATGAAGCAGAACGTGTAGTAAAAGAACTAATATCGCATCATTTTATTCATCAATCATCTTATAGTCATTATGCTATTTTATATCGTGGTAACCATCAATCTCATTTATTCGAAAAAATATTAATAAAAAATCATATTCCATATAGTATATCTGGTGATACTTCATTTTTTATGCGTCCAGAGATTAAAGATTTTTTAGCGTATTTACGTGTATTAACTAACCCAGATGATGATAGCGCATTTTTACGTATTATTAATAAACCGCGACGTGAAATTGGTTTTATAACATTACAAAAATTAGGTACATGGGCTAATAATCATGGTATTAGTTTATTTCGTGCTAGCTTCGATAGTGGGTTAAAGCAAGTATTAACTAAACGTAAATTAGAAACTCTACAAGGTTTTACAAAATGGATGCAAGATATAGCTATACTATCTGAACGTGAACCTATGATAGCTATACGTAATCTTATTAATGATATTGATTATAATCGTTGGCTCCTTGAAACATCTCCTGACTCTAAATCAGCTGAAGTAAAAATAAAAAATATTAATCAATTGTTAACTTGGATGTCTGATATGTTTCAAGGTAATACAATAGATCCGTCAATGACGTTAACACAAGTTGTTATGCGCTTTACTATTCGTGATATCATAGGGCAATCTGAAACAGAAAATATTAATCAAGTACACTTAATGACTCTTCATGCCTCTAAAGGATTAGAATTTCCATATCTTTATCTAGTAGGCATGGAAGAAGGTTTGTTGCCTCATCAAAATAGCATCTATGAAGATAACGTTGATGAGGAACGACGATTAGCATATGTAGGTATTACCCGTGCGCAAAAAGAAATAGTGTTTACTTTATGTCGTGAACGCCGTCAATACGGTATATTAGTTAATCGTACACCAAGCAGGTTCTTATTGGAGCTTCCTCAAGAAGATTTAGTATGGGATGCGGCGCATCAAATAGTTAGCTCAAAAGAAAGAATGCAGCAAGGACAAAACAACATAGCTAATCTTCGTACAATATTAGCACAAGTAAAAAATAAATATTAATAATATTCAATTCATATTTTAAATATCATAAACTTATGAGACATAAATTATAAGAATAATTTATATATAAAGTCTATTTTTATATTTATTTAATATTTCATAATAACAATAAACATAATGTAGAATACATGATATTGATTTACCCTTACAATACATAAAATACTTATGATGCTCTTAATAAATTATCTTAATTAAGATGCATACATTATTGTATCTGTTATTAAAACAGAGTAAATATAAAATAATAATTTTTATATGTTTACATATATCATTAAATCATTATATTATTATGCAATAATTATTTAACTAAATAAAATAATTCTTTTAATATAAGAATAAATAATAAATATTAGTAATATATAATATAATTAATTAAATTAATATTTTATTACCATGAGGTAATATATTATAAAATAATTTTTAATACAAACAATATGTTTGTGAAGATATTTTATTGTAACTACAATACTAAAATATGTATTATTTATACATAAAATCAAGTAAAGTAAAAAATATTTTATTATATGTTATAAAACAGATAGTTAGTTATATTAGGATTAGTTCAATATAAATAATAATGTATGTGTTAAAGTAATCAGTTTAAAAAATTAATTATAAATTGATATCATAAAAGATATTTTAAAGCAAAAACTTTATTTACATAATAAAATAAATATATTTTATATATTATATATATAAATAATTTTATAAAACACTACAGTATTAATATATGTACTATTATTTCAGTGAATAGGTAAATTTATTTATCTTAAAATATTAAAAATTAATTTACCTATAATACAATATATTCATTAAAGTTAGTATTATAAGATTTTTATATAGTATTTTAGAATAAATGTTGATTTATATCTAATTACATGAAATGTTATAAGTTATGAGTATATTCATACCTATTTATATATTAAATAGTAATAGAAATTTTTTATACATTTATATAATATATAACTTATTAAGTATAAATATAGTGAATACAATATGTACAGTAAAGTAACATATTAATGATATATAATAATAATTTTATTATTTATTTGTGAAATGCTAACTGTATATAAGATGTATTTATTACAAGAAATACTTAATATTATTTATAACACACAACACATTAATGATAAATAAAATATTTTCAATATAGATTTAATCTTATGGAGGAATTTAACATGGGTGATAAAATTATTTATCTTAGTGATACTATCTTTGATTCTTTTGTATTAAAATCTAAAAACGCTATTTTAGTAGATTTTTGGGCAGAATGGTGTGGTCCATGTAAGATGATTGCTCCTATTTTAAATGAAATAGCAATTCAATATGGAAATAAGTTAATTGTTTGTAAACTTAATATAGATAACAATCCAACTACTGCGCTAAAGTTTAATATTCGAAGCATTCCTACTTTATTACTATTTCAAAATGGAGTTGTTATTGCGACTAAAATAGGTTCTATATCAAAAAAACAATTAGAATCATTCTTGAATGTTAATTTATAAAATAGATATTTATTAGTTTTTAAATAATTAATTATCAAAGTTATATCTAATTATTTAGCAGTTAGTTATATGTTTTTAAATTTAATATATTTATAATAAAGTACCTACCTATATTTTTAACAATCAATATATAATATATTTTTTTGTTGTACAATTTCTTAATTTTTAATATTAGTTATGATTATTTTTTGCAAATTATTCTTTTTGTTATAATTAAAGTAATCAATAAAGAGTATATAAAAATAAAAAATACAAGCACCTTTATGTCGTCAATAAGTATATACTAATTAAATATTGAATTTTTTATTATTATATTTGTGTTATTGATCCGCAATGTAATTCAATATTACATGCTGTAAAGTTCACAAACAGGAATAAATAATTTCTGTTATACCATTCACAATACGTTCAAGATGTATACCTCTAGTTTAAAGAATTAACCATTATGAATCTTACCGAATTAAAAAATACGCCGGTTTCTGAGTTAATTACTCTCGGCGAAAATGTGGGTCTCGAAAATTTAGCTCGTATGCGCAAACAAGATATAATTTTTGCAATCTTAAAACAACATGCAAAAAGTGGCGAAGACATCTTCGGTTATGGGGTGTTAGAAATATTACAAGATGGCTTTGGATTTCTTCGTTCTGGAGATAGCTCATATCTTGCTGGTCCTGATGATATTTATGTATCTCCAAGTCAAATACGTCGTTTTAATTTACGTACCGGTGATACTATTTCTGGTAAAATACGTCCACCAAAAGAAGGTGAGCGTTATTTTGCTTTATTAAAAGTCAACGAAGTAAACTACGATAAACCAGAAAATGCCCGTAATAAAATTCTATTTGAAAACCTTACTCCTTTACATGCAAACGCTCGTCTTTATATGCAACGAGGTAATGGTTCTACTGAAGATTTAACTGCTCGCGTACTGGATTTAGCTTCTCCTATCGGTCGTGGTCAGCGAGGTCTTATAGTGGCTCCGCCAAAAGCTGGTAAGACTATGCTTTTGCAAAATATTGCACAAAGTATAGCTTATAACCATCCTGAATGTACTTTAATGGTTCTACTGATAGACGAACGTCCAGAAGAAGTTACAGAAATGCAACGTTTGGTTAAAGGTGAAGTAATTGCATCTACTTTTGATGAGCCAGCTTCCCGTCATGTTCAAGTTGCTGAAATGGTAATAGAAAAAGCTAAACGTTTAGTAGAACATAAAAAAGATGTTATTATTCTTTTAGACTCCATTACTCGTTTAGCTCGTGCTTATAATACTGTGGTACCTGCATCAGGTAAAGTTCTTACTGGTGGCGTAGATGCCAATGCTTTACATCGTCCAAAACGATTTTTTGGTGCTGCACGTAATATGGAAGAAGGAGGTAGTCTTACAATTATTGCTACTGCTTTAGTTGATACAGGCTCTAAAATGGATGAGGTGATATATGAGGAATTTAAAGGTACCGGTAATATGGAGTTACACCTTTCTCGTAAAATTGCTGAAAAACGTGTATTTCCAGCAATTGACTATAATCGTTCTGGTACTCGTAAAGAAGAACTGCTAACAACTTCTGAAGAACTACATAAAATGTGGATCTTACGCAAGATAATTCACCCTATGGGTGAAATAGATGCAATGGAATTTCTCATGAATAAACTAGCAATGACAAAAACAAATGATGATTTTTTTGATATGATGAAACGTTCGTAATAACTAAATAAAAAATAATATTTAGTATTGTAACTAAAATATATTACTTAATAAGTATAGTTATTACTTTAAAGATAAGTAATCTTTATAAGATATAATAAATATTATTTTTTATAATCTAGTTTTATCTAGCTTATTTCTTCATTCAATCGATACATATAATCATTACAAAGAACAATTATAATATTATTTTAATAATTCAATTTATAGTATATTTAATATACAAAATTAAAAATTTTATGAAGATTACTGAAAGCATTACAATTACGTCATATGCTAATATGGCAGTTGCTATCGCTCGTTTTAATAATATTATTGATAATAACTTACTTAATAGTGCACTTGATACTTTACAACGTATTGTACAAGTTGCCGATGAAAATATGACTATAGTTTGAGTTCCTTTGCTTATTCACTACTATTAGCAGTGTATGTATTAATTAATACTAATCAATATAATACAATTATTGTTTTTAGAACAGTTATACGTGGTAAAATGGATCATTTTAAATGTATTACTAATTAATGTAGCGCGGATCTTACAAAAATTGCTATAAAAGTACTATGCCAATAGCATTTAGCATATTAACAACTAAAGTATTGAATAAGATATTGAGTGTATAGAAAATAAATATGACAATAAAGCTGCTGATGCTGCTCTAATCGCTTTAAAAAAGATTAGCATTATTAAATGCAATTACAACTTAATTGTTAAGGATACTCTTGTGAAACCTGTTGCTCGTCATCGTGCACGTGAATATGCTCTACAAGCACTTTATTCTTGGCAAGTATCTAAAAATGATATTACTGATATTGAGTGTCAATTTCTATCAGAACAAAATATTAAAGATTTTGATGTTAGTTACTTTCGTGATCTGTTGTTCGGAGTAGCTAATCATGCAAAATATCTAGATAATCTTATGATTCCTGTATTATCACGTCAACTGAAAGAATTAGGACAGATTGAAAGAGCTGTTTTACGTATTTCTTTGTTTGAATTAAGTAAGCGTATAGATATACCTTACAAAGTAGTAATTAATGAAGGTATTGAGCTAGCTAAAATGTTTGGTTCAGAAGATAGCTATAAATTTATCAATGGTGTACTTAATAAAATTGCTCTTATTATTCGTATCTCTACAAAATAAAATGTTTATTAAATTTTATCTAATAGATATATAGTACACAGTATTTACTGTAATAATTATTATACAAACTTATTTGTATTGCTTATTGTTATGCATTAAATATAAAAGGTATGAATATATTGACAATATATAATAGTATATGACCAGTTTTTTTAAAAAAACATTACTAAATAACTTATCTGAGTTATAAAATACTTTACGAAGTAAAACATGTTAGTAATATTATTTAATTATATTAATTTTATTAAAAATAATATTATTTACAATAAAGATTGTAGATTAGTTTTTTATATATTTGCTGTTCTTGATCTATTAATAATTATGAATGAAGATAAAAATTAGTTATGATATTGATGATATATAATATAATAGATATTACATTAACTTAAAATATTATTTATCAGCATCTATATTTTCTAAATTTATATAAATATATTTTAAGATGATAATTACTATAATTTTATTACATAATATGTATTATCTTTTTTGATTATTTTATACATGCGATAGGAGATATTATGTATAATCCATGAGCTTTTAATATACATATTTAATTAATATCTGTTATCTAGGTTTTATTAAAATAATTTATTATATTTAATATTGCTTGTATTATCTAATAAAATAAAGGTAAATAAAAAATATTAGTTAAATATCGTTACATATGAATAAATATATAAAATATCGGCTATATTATGTAGTTTTTGACTGCTAAATATTAAAGTAATAATTACGATATTTATATTATATAATATTTTTTAAGAAAATTATTATATTGTCATTGGTATATTAAATAATTATTATATATTGAATATTTATATTAATTTTTTATTATTTAATTAATATTTATAGTAGATGTTGCATTCATTCAGGGCATATATAAAATTTTACATTATTTTTTTGAAAAATCGAGCAATACATACTACAATAATAAGTTAATTATTGATCTTATTATTATATAAATATTTATAACATATTTTCCAAATATAATAATGATTAAATAAATATTATACATTTTAGAGATTAAATAATTTTAATTAAGATTAAAACAAATAACAAAAATGCTAAAAATCGTTTACACATGAATAATCTCTGGCATCTATTAGCCACTGGATTTGGTAGTGGATTAAGTTCAGTTATGCCAGGTACTATAGGATCTTTAGTATCTATCCCTTTTTGGTTATTACTTATACATTTACCATGGCAATTTTATTGGCTCAACGTAATATTAAGTATCTCTATAGGTTGCTATGCCTGTCAATATACAGCAAAAGATATACAAATTCACGATCATGCTAGTATAGTATGGGATGAATTCATTGGAATGTATATTGCATTAAGTATGCTACCAATAAATTGCTGGCAGTGGATATTAGGAGGTTTTTTAATTTTTCGTTTTTTGGATATATGGAAGCCGTGGCCTATTAGATGGTTTGATCGCAACTTATATGGAGGTATAGGAATAATATTAGATGATGTTATTGCTGGAATTTTTTCTGCTATAATTATTAATATTATTCATTATATTTTAGCATGTAATAATATTATTTCTTGCTAGATATAGTAACATATGAAATATTATTAAATAATATTTAGAAAAATTTTTAATAATTAATCATTAAGTATTATTAGTTAATAATATAATTTTTAATTTATATTAAATTGTTTTAAAATTTTAGACTTTTATATATAAATATCCATTATAAATAATAGTATTATAAAAATTTATAAAATAAATACTATTTATTAAAAATATTTTATAAAAATTTTACTAAAAATTATTTTTTATTAAAAAAAATATATAAATTTAATAAATTAAAATAATAAAATATCTAGTTTATTAAGATGCTTAATATTAAAATTAGGTACTAATTATTTTACAATAAATATTGTTATTGTAATATCTTTTATAGTATATAATCATTATATTAATTATAAAAATACTATAAAATTTTCCTTAATACTACTTACAATATATTATCAATATAAGTATATATTATAAAACTGTATTTTTATAATTAAAAATTATTTAAGATGTTTTTATAATAAGATATATAAAATATATATTATTAATTGAATGAATAAATAATATTTCTTATATATAGATCAGCAGAAATGGTTAATATACTTTTTTATAAAAATAAACTTTATTAAAATAAAAAATTTATACTTATTAATAATAGAGTATCTTTAATATCAAAATATCATGATTTTATATACAGTATACAAGGATTATATATGTATATTTAAAATAATACTTTTATATATAATATCTATAATATTCATTAATTATTTTATCTATATTAATAAAAATATTCAATATAATTAATGATCTTTTTAAAGATACAAAGATATTATCCAATATCTATATATTTACTATATCATTAAAATAATTGAATTATATGAACATAAGACATTTTATTATTTAGGACTATCAAATTTTAATTAAAATACTATCATTAATTAATATATATTATATAATTTATCTTAACTACAATAATCTTATAAAAATTAGTAAATAAATTAGAATGAAAGAGGATTGTTATATTTTATTATCTTTAATAATAGATAATATAAATTATATATTGTATATCTCATAGCTATATAATCAATAGAATAGTAGAGACATATATTTAATATATATCGTAATAGTTATTTAAGAAATAATAGATAATCAATATTTACGTTATATCTTTAAAATAGATATATTGCTTATTTATTTGAAAATAATTTTTTATCAAAAGTAATATATTACTTATATTCTCTTGTTACATTAAGAGAATTATATGTAAAATAAAAAATAATTGAAAATTAACATTATGTTTATATAAATATACTATATGTATTTATTTTATATAATTTAAGTAATTTTTTAAATAACTATATTTAACTATATGCATCGTTATTTATATAATAACCATATGATTGAAGTAATCATTGTAATAATATTATATAAGTTAAAATTTATTTTTATGTAAATTATTTCTATTAAAAAATAGAATTTAATGCATTTATTAATAATATAAATACTAATATTATTTATAGAATATATATTATAAATTATTATATATCTTAATTATTATCTCATACTAAATTTTATATAAAATATTATATTATTTATTTTAAATAAAAAATGAAGTCTAGCTATATATTACAATATAAAAATATATTATTAACAATCTATAACAAAAACTATATGAAATGATATATATTTTTATTGTTAAAAGAAAATATATTCGCCCTTAATATATATTATTGTAAGTACATAATTCTTTAGTAAAGAATAGCTTTCAGTGCTTATATTATAATATAGTAATTTTATTATTAACTTTATGATAATATATAGAATATAATTATTATCCTATTTATTTATAAAAAATAATGAAATTAAATATATATAAAATTTTTTTAAAAAATATATATTTATATATATTGTGATAAAGTATAGATCTATGACGTAATATTTATTTAAAAGTCATTAATTAAGAATGTATAGGTAAGCATTATTTTACATCAACTAATAATATACTTTATGATTTTTATATTTAACTCTTATCTACATTAAATAATAAATATTATAATTTATGTTATATCTATATAAGAAAATGTATATAACAAATTATTGAATACCTTATATTTTATTATTATATATAATTACTTATATTAATTCTTATTAATATAAGTCAACATACGTTTACGTTTGCGTAACTGATTGGGTCTTAATATATTACGTTTACTAGAATATGGATTATAATTTACTTTAAATTGAATGCGTATAGGAGTGCCAATTATTTTTAGTGAACTACGAAAGTAATTTACTAAATAACGTTCATAAGAAGATGTTAAATGTTGTAATTGATTACCATGAATAACGACTATTAAAGGATTATAACCACCAGCATGTGCATATTTTAATTTTATACGACGTCCTTGTACTAATGCAGGTTGATGAGCTTGTTGAGCCTTATTCATAATATTAGTAAGTAATGATGTACTAATATGTTGCGTAGCACAATCATAAGCTTCTTGAATATATTGAAATAAATCTTTTATACCTATACTATACAGTGCAGAAATAAAGTGAATACGCGCAAAATTTATAAAACCTAAACGTAACTCTAATATATTTTTAAAATTATTTTTAATATTTGCAGATAGAGAATCCCATTTATTTACTACAATAACTAACGAACGACCGCTATCAAGAATAATGCTTAATAAAGATAAATCTTGATCAGAAATACCATTTTGGGCATCAATAATTAATAATGCAACATTTGCATGTTCTATAGCTTGTATGGTTTTAATAATAGAAAATTTTTCAATAGTATTAATAATTTTTCCACGTTTACTTACACCAGCAGTATCAATCAGTATGTATTTATGTTTGTTATATACTATAGGTATATAAATACTATCACGTGTAGTGCCTGATGTATCATCAACTACAACACGCTTTTCACCTAATATACAATTAATTAATGTTGATTTTCCTACATTAGGACGCCCAACAATAACTATTTTTATTAATTTATCTTCTTTAAGGATACAATTATTTACTTTTTCTTTAATTATCTTTTTAACTTCTTTATCTTTTAGATTAATTAAATATTGAAAATTAACATCTTTTTTAGTCAATAAAGACTGTGTCTTATATTTAAATGTACTAAAAAATGGAACGAGTAATTCCGCAATTATTTGTCTAATACCATGACCATGCGATGCAGTAATAGCATAAGCTTTGCCAAAACCAAGTGAATAAAAATCACAAAGTGCAATATCAGGATCTATGCCATCTATTTTATTAGCTATTAAAACAGTCATTTTTTGAAGTCTACGTAGATTATTAGCAATAGAATAATCTGCAGGCATTAAACCAATTCTCGCATCAACTATAAATAACACTAGATCTGCTTCTTTAATAGCTAATAATGATTGTTCTACTATTTGTTCTCCAATACTATTTTTTGTGTTCTCAATGCCACCGGTATCTATTATAATATACTCATAATTGCTGACTATAGCACGACCATATATACGATCTCTAGTTAATCCTGGAAAATCTGCAACTAACGCATTACGAGTGTTTGTCAAACGATTAAATAAAGTAGATTTACCTACATTGGATCGTCCAACTAAGGTAATAACAGGTATCATAATTATAGCCTTTATAATCAGTTAATTAAATTTTTATGATCATAAAAATAAAATTTCTTAATTAATTTTTATATTTTTATATATAGTTTATAATAGTTATACTTTGTTTTATTTAAAGTTATAAATAGTATACTAGGAATGTTTTATTCATATATTCTATTTTAAAAAACCAAGAAATTACTCTTTTATGTAATCAATCATATACTATTCTATGTTTTTATTTATTTAAAAAACTAAGTTTTTTATTTTTTAATTAATAAGTTATTATAATATTGCATACTTATTAACTAGTAAACGCATATAATTGATTACTACTTGTTTGAATAATTACCTTATCATTTTTTGATAATACTACACTTAGTAAATGAGATTTTGCGACTCTTTGTTGTAAAATTAAAGCACCATTATTAATATTTAGAGCATGCAAATAACCTTCACTATCTCCCAAAACTAAATAATTATGATAAAGTACAGGTGTTGTTAAGTTACGATGTAATAGATGATTTTGTTGCCATAAAAATTTACCATTATTAGTGCTTAATGAGATTATACAATCATCTTGGTCAACTATATAAATACATTTTTCGTAAACAATAAAATCGTTTACGGAGCTAATTTTATATTGCCATTTTATCTGACCAGATTTTAAATCTAACGCAGATAAATTGCCATTATAACCTAAAGTATATACAATGTTATTAATTACAATAGGTGTATTATCTACATCGTTAATACGTTCAACATCTGTTGATCCAATTGATTCAGTAACGTACTGCTGCCAAATAATATGACCTTGTGGCAATAACACCGCACTAATACGTCCATTATCATTACCAATAATAGCAGCTCCATAAGCAATGGTAGGAGATGATTCACCACGTAATGTTATAGAAGGCATATCTAAATTAATAGTCCATTGAATTATACCATTAGCTTGATTAAGAGCTTGCAGCATACCATTGGTGGTATGAATTAAAACTAGATTATTACTAATAACTGGACGAGAAATTACTTCACCGGCTACCGTAGTTTGCCAAATTTTTGTACCATCTTTAGTATTTAATGCATAAACGATTGCACGTTCAGATCCTATAAAAATTTTATTATCAGACAAAGATATCATGCCAGATAATAAAGCAGGTTGATACGATAACCAATTATTTTTTTTTGCTAAATTAATAGACCATATTGTAGCACCATTATTTATATTAATTGCTTTTACTATACCAAAATGATCAGCAACATATATTATGTTATTATAGCAGATAGGACTAGGACGAAAATATAATTTATTAACATCATTATGAGAAATAAAAGTACTCCATGCCTTTGTTAATATAAATTCTTGTTTAATTTTCGGTAATGGTGACATATTTATGATGTTATTGTCACTTTTGAACATAGAACATCCACTCAAAATTATTACACATCCAAAAAAAAATTGTAAAATTGCATTCATATTCCTTTTAGTTAGATAATTTATTAAAATTGATATGTAATAAAGCATATAAGCAAGTAGAATAACTAAAATAAAATATATTATATTAGTATATATTTTATAGTATTTTTTAATAAAAAAATTTATTTAATATAATTAAATAAATTTTTTAGTATATTTCTAATTTATTTTATTTTAACTGTACATTGTTTAATGTGGATACCTTAAAAATTTAAGGTTTATATATAGCGTGATATATTATTTAAAATGAATATTGCTATTATTAGTAAAATGCTACTATAAATGATATTTTGCATAAACTTCAGTATTATGAAAGTAATATCATAATTAATTTTTAAAAAAATTATTTAGAAACTATTATTAATTATATTTCTAGTTAAGACTTAACCGATATTGTTATAAAATTTAGTAATATGTATAATATTTTTTATTATTTGTTAGTAACATCCAATACTAAATATAATGCATTATAATAATTTTTTTATTATTAATATCTTTCTTGATCGAATATGTTATATGATTAAATTTCTATACTCTTGCTACTAGAGTAATAATACTATTATTAATATACAGTGTCTTTATACTAAAATTGACGATAAAATTACAAAAATTTCTTCTTGTAAAATAATTTTCTGATCTCCACTATGTAAATTTTTAACATTAATTTGACCATTTTGTATTTCACGTTCACCTAAAATTAATGCTAATTTTGCTTTGTATTTATTTGCACGAGCAAACTGTTTCTTAAAGTTTCCGCTACCATAATGAGTCATTAATTTTATATATGGATATACATCACGAATTTTTTCAGCTAAACACATAGCAAAACTTTGAGTTCCTGTACCAAAATATATTAAATATACGTCAACTTCAAATTGCGGCTGAAAATTAGGATTTACTGTTTTTATTAATAAAGCTAAACGTTCTAACCCTATTGCACAACCAATTGCTGGTGTGGCATAACCTCCTAATTGAGACACTAAACTATCATAACGTCCTCCGGCACAAATAGCATTCTTTGTACCTACAAAATCAGTTACCCATTCAAAAACTGTACTATTATAATAGTCTAATCCTCGAACTAATCGATCATTGAAAATATATGTAATCCCAGCATTATCAAGTAATTTACATAACCTAGATAAATGTTTATGAGATTCTTGATCTAGATAGTCATGTATACTAGGTACGTCATTTAGTAATACTTGTACTTCTAATTTTTTATTATCTAGTATGCGCATTGGATTACTATAAATATTATTTATGCATTCTTTATCTAATTTATTTTTAATTTTCTCTAAATAAGCAATAAGAATATTACGATATTTTGCACGCACTTGTATAGAACCAATAGAATTAAGTTCTAGAGAAATATATTGAGATATCCCTAATGCTCGCCAAAAGCGAGCATTCATTAATATAATTTCAGCATCTATATCGGGTCCATAAAGACCAAAAACTTCAACACCTAATTGATGAAATGCGCGATAACGACCTTTTTGTGGACGTTCATGACGAAACATAGGGCCCATGTACCATAAACGTTGTTCTGATTTATATAGTAGACTGTGTTCAATACCAGCACGTACACAACTTGCAGTACCTTCAGGGCGAAGTGTTAGACTATCACCATTACGGTCATAAAAAGTATACATTTCTTTTGAGATAATATCAGTAACTTCACCAATAGCTCGCTTAAATAAAGTAGTATGTTCTATAATTGGCAAACGTATTTCGCTATAACCATAGCTAGTTAATATTTGTTTAAGCTTAGCTTCAATTAGCTGCCATAACATTGTATCTGCTGGCAACAAATCTTTCATACCACGAATAGCTTGTATATTTTTTGCCACGTTAAATCTCTATAATTATTTCATTTTTTAAAAATATAACATTAATAATATATGAATATTTATGTGCATACTATGTATTAATAATATAATATTTAATACATATTAATTATATTATAATATCTGCTTAAATTATTTTTTGTTATTTTTCTTTACTGCAATACATTGACTCATATCAATCATTAATGCTTTTTCACGAATTTTATTTTCTAATTGATCAATAATTTGATCATTATTAAAACGATACTTCTGACGTACACCATCCTCATATACGCCACTGTTATTGTATCCACCCGTCACACCAATTGTTGCGGATATTGCTTCACCAGGACCATTAACTATACAACCAATAATAGAAACATCCATTGGTGTAATAATATCTTCTAGACGTTTTTCTAATGTATTAACTGTACTAATAACATCAAATTCTTGTCGTGCACAAGTTGGACACGCAATAAAGTTAATGCCACGTGAACGAATATGCAATGCTTTAAGAATATCAAAACCAACCTTTACTTCTTCGATGGGATCTGCAGCTAATGAAATACGCAATGTATCACCAATACCTTCTGTTAATAGCATACCTAAACCAATAGCTGATTTTACTGATCCACTACGCATACCACCTGCTTCAGTAATTCCAAGATGTAAAGGTTGATCGATACGTTTAGCTAAAAGGCGATATGATTCTACTGCTATAAGAACATCTGATGATTTTACACTTATTTTAAACTTATCAAAATTCAGTTGCTCTAAAATATCAATATTACGCATAGCAGATTCTAATAATGCTTCTGATGTCAGTGAGCCAAATTTTTCCTGAATTTTTTTTTCAATAGATCCACTATTAATCCCAATACGAATAGGAATATTTTTATCACGAGCACAATCAACAACCAAACGGATACGAGATTTATTACCAATATTACCTGGATTAATGCGTAAACAATCTACTCCATAGTTTGCTACTTTCAGTGCAATTCGATAATCAAAATGAATATCAGCCACTAAAGGCACAGATACTTGCTTTTTAATAATCTTAAATGCTTCAGCTGCATCCATTGTTGGAACCGATATACGTACAATATCAACACCTACTTTTTCTAAAGAATGGATTTGTTTTAATGTAGCATCAATATCCGTTGTTTTAGTGTTTGTCATTGATTGCACAGCAATCGGAGCATTATCTCCTATAGGCACATTTCCAATATAAATTCTAGTTGATTTTCTCCTCTTAATTAAGGATTTATTATACATATTAACTCTCCATAAATATCGTATAATTAATAAAATAATAAACTTCAATCTTTAAAGATAATCAGATAAAAAAGAAATGCATACCGAAGATACTATGAAAATAAAACATGCAATAATTAACGTTATCAACTTGTTTAGCTATATTAACAATTATCATATTTTATGAAATTAATACTAGTAAATAACTTAATATGTAATATAAAAGTACTAAACAGGATAATATTGTAATATTTTTTAATATTAATAAGATTATCGTGATATAATTTTTACAGATATTAATGCATAATAATTTAATATTACAGAATATTATTTTATTTAATATAGAATAGATTTATTGATATGTATATAATTAATCAATTATTAATTGCTAATTTTATTTTTTAGTTAACAACAACAATTATAATACCCATTATTAAATGTAACTTTTTTAACATTATTAATGTTAACATAAGTTTAGTAAATTTTTTTATGCTTATTATTAATAATATAAATTATATTTTAAGTTTATAATAATGTTATGTAGAATTTATTTATTGTTTTTGATCATTACAGAATTAATAATTAAATGTTTAGATATTACCATTTATTGAATAATATAATTTGAATTAATCTAATAATATGACAACCTATTAATAGGTTACGTATGATTTATAGATAATAAAACTCTGTTAGTATTTTAATAAAATTTGATGGCTCTAATTTACTATGTTCTACTATTTGTGCAGAAGATTTTTTTACTATTTTTGCAATATCTTCTTGTTGTGATTTATGATTTTGCCACAACCAAGATCCAGTGATACCAAGAACAATAAATACTACTAACCAAGTAAACATTATTAACCAACTATCAGTTTTTTTATTTTTTTTACCTAGTGAAAACCTACGCATGGGTGCAATTGTCGTTACTTGCAATGGAATTTGTTGTTCTAAATATGATATTAAATTATCTTCTGATATATAAACAATTTTTGCATAAGAGCGAATATATCCACGTAAAAAAGTTGAAGATAAATCAATAGGAATATTATCTTCTTCTATATCACGTATAATCGAAATTTTTAGGCACAACTGTTCTGCAATATTCTTTTGTGTTAAACCTAATATTTCTCGACTTTGACGCAAAAGCTTCCCTATAGTAAATGGAATTGTTTGATCTTGAGAGACTTGAGTATTCATTAGTTAGGCATTACTATTACTTATTAAAATAATGAAAATAGAGCGACAGTGGGTACATACTATAATACTAAAATTTATTATGGCCCAATCTAACGCAACAAAATAATGTATAAGTTATAGTTATAGTTATAGTTATTAACATTAACTATATAGAATATATATTACAATATATTCATAATTATTCGTATAATTTTGTTTTTTTGTAAAAATTACAAAATAATTTGTATTAGTATATTCTTGTTACAATCAATATATAATAATTTATGGTAGTTTTAGTCTATTTTTTACAGAATATACACTTACAATTTTTTATTATTTTATCATAATTTTATTTATATTTACAATACAAAATATAAATATTATAAAATATTTTATTTATTATTATAATGATAGTAACATAACAATTATTTTATAATTAATTTTAAATAAAATAATATATTATTATTTTATTTCTTAATAATGTAAGAATTAGTTCTTTAACAACAATATATAGTATGTAATTAATATTTTTTTGAATTGTATTACCTTACTAATCTTGATTTTATATAAAACAGTACAAATTGCAAACCTTATTTTGATTTGAATCTTTATTTTTTAGCAAAAATTCATTAAATTGTCTTACTTACAATTATATCATCAGGTATGTTTTTATTCATAGTTCGTTTTGTTCGATCAATAACATAACCAGCTAGCTGTCCACAGGCAGCATTAATATCATTGCCACGTGTTTTACGAATAATAACGGTAAAACCATATTTCATTAAAACTTTAGAAAAACTATCTATACGACCATCAGAGCTACAAACATATGATGCACCTGAAAATGTATTCCATGGAATTAAATTAATTTTACATGGAGTATTTTTTAAACATTCTGCTAATTGATGAGCATGCTCTATATGATCATTTATATCATTTAACATAACATATTCAATTGTAACACGTCCTTGACTAGCATTTGTTTTTTTTAAATAATTACGTACAGCACTTAAAAAACTTTCTAAATTATATTTACGGTTAATTGGCATAATTGTATCCCGAATTTTGTCCGTAGGAGCATGTAAAGATATTGCCAGAGCAACATCAATCATACTACTTAATTTTTCTAGTGCAGGCACAATACCTGAGGTAGACACAACGATGCGACGCTTAGATAAACCAAAACCTAAGTCATCTAACATTATTTTAATAGCAGGCACTACATTATTAATGTTCAGCAAAGGTTCTCCCATGCCCATTATAACTATATTAGTAATGGGACGTTGTCCAGTAAGTTTTTGTGCTCCAATAGTTTTAGCTGCACGCCAAACTTGTCCAATTATTTCGGAGACACGTAGATTACGATTAAATCCTTGTTGCGCAGTAAAACAAAATTTACATTCCAATGCACAGCCAATTTGTGAAGATATACAAAGTGTAGCTCTTTTATTCTCAGGAATATAAATAGTTTCTATGAGTTGACTATCAAGCTGCAGTGTCCATTTAATAGTACCATCAGTAGAGTGCTGCTCTTGAGATATTAAAGGTGCATTAATTTCCGCAATATCATTGAGTTTATTACGCAATTTTTTATTAATATTAGTCATTTTATTAAAATCATTACAATAGTAATGATAAATCCATTTCATTACTTGATCAGCATGAAAAGATTTTTCAGATATTTTAATAAAAAAGTTGCGTAATCCTTGACGATCAAAATCAAGAAGGTTAATTTTCTTCGATTTATGAACTATTTTAGTATGCATAATATTAATTTGTGATTTAACAGGTACACTAAATGAATACAAAGTTAACCTAAACATCATAGATTTACATAGAATATATATTAAATGTATAATATATTGTTTAAATATTTAAACTATGACTGTATTATTAAAGTTAATTACTACAATAATGAATGTTATATTAACATCACGTTAATTTATTAATCAATAAAATATAAATATATTATTTATTCAATAAAGATTAAAATTATTGACAGCAATATTATAATAAGAAAAAATATATATGAATCATTATTATATTTAATAAAAACTATTGTAGTTCTGTGATATTAATATATTGCAAGTATCGCTACTGTTGCATATAAACGATATTTGTAGTATAAATTATTTATTTTGATTATAATCATATATCATTGCAAATGATCTATAATTAAAGATTTGTATAAAACTATACAATAGTTTTATATTTTTTTGATAATCAAATAATAGTTAGGAAATATAGTTATCTATTATCATAAATAGATAGTAACATATAGACTTGTCTTAAAAGAAATAATACATTAATTAATATTAGTAAAATTTATTTTATAATATTTTGCAAGATAATATGATAATTTAGTAAAATTGCTTGAGTAATATATTATTATTGATAGATTATTTTTTTAATGCACTCGTAAAGATCTTACAATATAATTTTATAATAAATTTATTATTTTTAATTTCTTGATTGTTTATGATGTATAAGATATTTCTTGTAAAGAATAAGTAATATTTATTAATTAATAGTATATATAATATAATTAATAATTACGTGGATGTATTGTATTTTTTGCAAAAAAATATTCTATTTCTCGTTTAGCAGATTTTATGGAATCAGAACCATGTACTACATTTTTAGTGCAATTTTCTCCATAATCAGAACGCAAAGTACCAGATAAGGCGCATGTAGGATTAGTTTCACCAATTATTTCACGATGACGACGTACGGCATTTTTCCCTTGTAATACTTGAACCATAATAGGTCCAGAAATCATATAATCTATTAAAGTATTAAAAAATGGACGAACTTTATGTTCAATATAGAAACCCTCAGCTTCTTTAAAGGTAAAATGAATCATTTTTGCTGCAATAATTTGTAATTTTGCAGCTTCAAAACGAGCATAAATAACACCAATGATATTTTTAGCTATTGCGCTAGGTTTTATTATAGAGCAAGTAGATTCTATTGTCATTTAAACCTCTGTTATTTTTATATATAGTAGTTATTACTACTTGATTAAATAATGAAAACGATATTAACTAGTAAAAGTTATCTTAATTAAGATTTTGTATAACTAATGTGCAACTTATTTAAATAAAATATTTTGTTATTCATTTTAATATTTTACTATACTATCATACTTGAAATTATGATATATGCAATTAAAATTTAATTTATTAATTATATATATCATTATTAAAAATATAATTTTTTAAAAGTTATATTTAATTAATTATTAATTATATTAAAACATATTATATATGTAATATATTATTTGTTTTACTAACATTGTTGTATTAATTTTAATATATAATTGTAGCATAAAATAAAAAATGAATTATCTACTACATTACTACTATGATTCTTATATAGTTTTTAGCATTTTAATCTTATTATAAAAGTATATTTTATTTTTTATAAAATAAATAGTGTTATATATTTATTTTAAATAATAATTATTATCTTATAATTAATGTTTAAATATATTATTTATCAATATGATACCTCATATAATAAAATATAGATACTTTATTAATTTGCTCTTTCAGCATATTAAATGCATTTACTTATTGTTTTTGATCTTAAAAGAATAAAATATTATATTATATTTTTAATGCTAATTGTATAAAATTATTGAATTATAAAACATAATAACATATATATTTTATATATTACATTTATACTAATAAATTTATGAAAAACATAAAATATTTAATTTTATAATAAATAAACTAATATTAGTTTAATAAAATTAAATATTATGAGAAATATAAAAAATTTTTACTTACTATTTTAATAGTAATTAATTTAGAATTAATATCATAACACAGATAAAATATTATAATTTTTTTCAAAAATTATTAGATAATATTTTATGTGCTTTTAATAAAAGTTACGTGTATTAGTGTAAATTTTTAATTTTTATTAATTTTATTTTTATTTAAGTAATATTAATTATTGTATAATAACTATTATTAATATATTCTTGTCTTAATAAATTTAGATTTTATAAGTTCTATTGACATCTATCATAAGATGATTTTATTTATGCGTAACTTTAGAAAAGTTTTTTCTGATTTTCTGTATACTACAAGCAAGATGAATATTACAAGGAAGAACAAAATTAATTTTATGTCTATTCATATATCCTGCATCAACTTTTATTTCTATTTGATTTCCTAAACTATAGATCTTACTAGAAGATCTACCTATTAAACTTTGTTTTGGTAATCAAAAAATAATAATCTTGATTTAATATCCATACATATATTAAACTATTAATAAATAAAAATATCAACGCACAAAGACACTAAAACTTATTACACTAAATATAAGACCTATAAAATTTTTGTCTATTTAATTTTTATAAAGTTATAATTGAATTAATCAATTACATTATGTGTCTCTTTATTCGCACGTCGTTCTGTCATTGCACATGGTTTGTCTATTAGATAGTTATTCTTTCTTGTAGTAAAAATTCTATTTTAGTCCATTTTAAGTGATTTTCACTAGAATTTTATTGCTAATAAATATTTAATAATATTATAAAAGATAAAATCAGGATGACGATAAATAGGAGAAGTTAAATAAGCATAAATTGGCAATGCTCATTCCAAGTATCTATATTTTCTAGTTTGTATATAACTTCCTTTATAGAATAAAAAATTATTATTTTACGTATGGTATAATAAGAGAAGATTAGTTATTTTATGTATTAAATATAAAGAATTTTTTGGTTTAGGATTTATCCTTTTTTAATATAAGGTAAATATAGTTAAGAATCCTGCCGTAGGGATAAAAGTGTTTATCTTTAGAACAATTATCAATACAATATAAAAAGGGTTCTTCATGTATAGTGACAAAACATACTGTAGCAACATGAGCTAAAATTATACATTCTTCTATTAATGAAGAAGCATCATTACGTATATGTGATTCAATACATTTAATATTATGCTTGGTATAAGATACCATGTAACTTTTTCAGGTTCGCATACAACACTCTATATACTTTACGAGTATGAAGAAAATTTTATAAAGATTATACAATTTTTTAATAGTTATTATTTATCAATAATAATGTTGATGAAATATTTGATCACCTGAAAGCATATGTGCTACTTAATTATAAATAAGATGAGCATAAGAGCTACATAATAGCTTCATATAATTTAAAAAATGTCAGGCATCCTATTGTAAATATAGTAATTTTACAGTTATATATAAACTATTTATATTTAGCTTTAATAAGCATCATCTAGTAAGATAGTATTTTCATGACATAGTAATAACACATGATAAGAAATAAACTAAGTGATCATGTTTACATGATTGATGATATATTGTAATATTGAAGGAACATAATAGCTAATGTTAGTAATTGTTATTCATAAGCAACAGTCTCCTCATGTTTTTTATAATAAACTGCGTTATTAAAATCATAAATTTCCTCACCATAAATTATAACACATAGTAAACAACGTCCTAATGTTCTTTTTTACTGTTATCAATATTGTATGTTTTTAAAAACTAATGTTTTTGTATTTCTTTAGACTAAGACTTTAGAATTTTATAAGTATGTAATGCTATATCTATTGATCTTTTCGTATCTATATTATGATCTTATACTTCAACTATTTTACTTATTTCCTCAGCAGAACGTATTGGACGTTAAGTGAGTTGCACAATAACTATAAAGCCTGTATACGTATCATATAATTAATTTTTATAGTATTGAAAAATTAAAATTTAATCTAAATATAATTAAAAATGATAAATTTTATTCTTGTTGCAACAAAATAAAGACTAATAATTTGGCTATTTTTAGGTTTTAGAGCAATTATAATACAGACTTAACGTCGTCTTTTTTATTTATAATACAATTAAGCTAGTACAATATTACAATTAATGCACAATGTTATTGCCTCTAGAGATAGTAAAAAATCATGATAATATTTATTATCTTTAATACAAAACATCATAACTATCGCGATATCCAATAATAGTACTATCTTCAATTTAAAAAGTTTTAGCACTGGATAAAAACTACTGTTGGATAAATATTGTTTGTCGATCATTTTTCATATTTTTTAGATGCCACTGAGATCTTCTAAATTTTTTCTTTTATAATATTCAGTACATACACAATATTCTCATAACTTATTAGTATAGTAATTTATGACAAATATATTAACTCACGTTTTGAAATTAGTCATACATATTATTGTTTTATATCCTTAAACAAGATATTCGTAATATAGCATGTACTTAAATATTATTGAAAGATGATTACTAAATTAATGATAAAATACATAATAAATGATTAATATGTTTCTATTAAAATTTTGCTGAAGTAGTAGTATGTATACTATTCAATTAAACATTTATATGTTAAATTATTTATTATAATTATTAGATCATCTAATCTAGTAGTATTATTATAATAACAACTAATATAGTTTATATTATAACTTTTAAATATAAAACATAACTAATATTAATATTTATGTACTTTATTTCAAACAACAACACAACAACATTATGTTTGAAAAAATAGCAAAATTAGTAAAATAATCATTAATTATTTATTTCTATGCATTATAATAGTTAATTTATAATAAAGTTATTGTATATAATTTTATTATATTAAAAATAGTGATACTATTTAACATAAATACTTAATACATTAAAATTAATAATTTATTTTTTAATATTTAATATATGAGGTATTTAAAAATATCAATTGACTAAATAAACATTAATTATTCTATAATGATTTATTAAATATTTATTATATATTTAATTATTATCTTATGATAAGATTAATTTTATTAAATTATATAAAATAAAAAAATTTAATATATTATTTTAAGAATTTTATGTATTTCGATTGTTAATAAAATAATAAGTCAATATTCATAATATTATTGATACTTACGTATATGACTATAGAAAATAATATTATACAATAATTATTTAATATTGCATATTATAATGTTTTACCTATATAAAAATAATATTTTTTAAAACAAATCTTACTAAAATAATATGTGTTATAAAAATAAATATATAATGTATTCCATGTTATATTTATAATAATACAAATTAATATTTGTAATATGTCATTTATATGCAAAATATAATTGTATTATTTTAAGTAAAATTTCTATAAAATAGAATAAATAAAAGATTATAACAATAATATTATATTATTATATAATATATATTTATTTTCATAAGATTAATAAATCTTAATGCTATTAAGAATAGCTTATATTAATTATATATAACTAATAAGCAATGAAATAATATATTATTTAATAATAAATGTATTAGATTATAAGTAATCTAAATTAAGATAAAAAATATTTATATTATACAATATCTTACAATATATAATACTCTATTTATATATAGTATTATATAGTATCTAATACTCATACTCATACTCATACTAATACTAATTATGTCTAATAATAAACATACAAAAGTGATTGTTGGAATGTCTGGTGGTGTTGATTCCTCTGTTGCTGCTTATTTATTAAAAAAACAAGGTTTTCAAGTTTCTGGGTTATTTATGAAAAATTGGGAAGAAGATGATACAGATGAATATTGCGCATCTGCAATAGATTTAGCAGATACTAAAGCAGTATGTGATTTATTGAATATTACATTACATACAGTCAATTTTTCTGATGAATATTGGAATAAAGTATTTAAAATTTTTTTAACTGCATATCAAAATGGTATAACACCAAATCCTGATATTCTTTGTAATAAAGAAATTAAATTTAAGGCATTCTTAGAGTTTGCTAATAATCATTTAAATGCAGACTATATCGCTACTGGTCATTACGCACAAATACGTAGTAATAAAATTTCAAATCTTAAACAGCTATTCCGTGGTACTGATCCAAATAAAGATCAAAGTTATTTTCTCTATACTTTAAACCAGTTACAACTTTCAAAAAGTTTATTCCCATTGGGTATGCTAGAAAAAAAACAAGTACGTAACATTGCTGAGTTGTTAAATATGTCAACAGCTAAGAAAAAAGATTCTACTGGTCTTTGTTTTATTGGAAAACGTAAATTTCGTGATTTTATTACTCGTTATTTGCCTATGAAACCAGGTAAAATAATGACAATAAATGGTGATGAAATCGGCCAACATCAAGGATTGATGTATTATACATTAGGACAACGTAAAGGCTTAGGTATCGGTGGTACTAAAAACGGAGGTACAGATCCTTGGTATGTAGCAGAAAAGGATATAAAAAATAATATTTTAATAGTTGTTCAAAGTAAAAATAATCCACATCTTTATTCACAGGGTTTAATTGCTAAACAATTGTATTGGATAGATCATAAAATAGTTATTAAAACATTTCGCTGTGTGGTAAAGACTCGTTATCGTCAACCAGATATTGATTGCATAGTAATACCTATTAATAATGATCGAGTTGTAGTACGTTTTGTAACACCAGTAATTGCTATAACTCCTGGACAATCTGCTGTTTTTTATAAAGATAAATTATGTCTTGGGGGTGGAATTATAGAACAAAGAATAATATAAAAATATTTTATATATTAATTAATAAAACAATAATTTATTATATAATAATCAAAACTTTATATTACTGTATTTATTAGTTTAATCTAATATTGTTATAATAACGAAATAATAAAGTATAAAAATTATTATTTATAATAATAGATTATAAAAACTATTTATTATTGTCATATTTCTAAGAATTAAATATTATAAAAAATAATTACTTAGAAACTCTATATATTAAGTAAAGACTAATTACTATACATTAATAATTACTTTTTGTACAATAAATTATTTTAATAATTTTCTTAATTTATTATAATATTTTTTTAATGTATGGTAATCATATTATTAAATAAGTATTATGAAATTTTTTTAAAAACATAAGAAAGATAAAATAAAAAAATTAATATTGATTATTATACAATACATAGAAATAATAAAATGAATTTTAAAGATAAGTAAATATTTGATGTTGATTACAAATCTTTTTATTTTTTACTCTTTATAAATAAATTAAATTTATACTATAAGTATATACTTAGAGTGTATATTTTTGCATATTCATATTATTATCTATGTTAATTAAAAATTTTAATATACTAAATAATATTTTTGAAAATATTTATTTATAATCATATTTTTATATAACAAATACTTAATATAATTACTTTTTAAAAAATATTTAAAGATATTTTTATATAAAACAGATTATTTCGGAATAATACTAACGGATTTATGATTTTTAGGACCTTTAATTGCAAAGCACACTGTACCGTTAATCAAAGCAAATAAAGTATGATCACGTCCGCAACCTACATTATTACCAGCATGAAATTTAGTACCTCGCTGACGAACTATAATGCTACCTGCTAATACTGTTGCGCCTCCAAAGTGTTTTACCCCTAAACGTTTAGATTCGGAGTCACGACCGTTACGAGTAGAGCCACCAGCTTTTTTATGTGCCATCAATATTCCTTAGATTTAATCTTTAATAGCAGTTATTTTAACATCAGTAAACCATTGACGATGACCTTGTTGTTTTCTGTAATTTTTACGACGACGAAACTTAACTACAACTATTTTTTCTTTACGACCGTGTGCAATAATTTCAGCTATAACTTTACTTCCAGTGATAAATGGAAAGCCAATTTTTATATTTTTATCATTATTAAGCATTAATACTTGATTAAATTCAATTTTTTCGCCAGTTACAACATTTATTTTTTCTATTCTAATAGTTTGATTTTCTTTAACTAAGTGTTGTTTGCCACCACTCTGAAAAACCGCATACATATAAACTCCGTATTTTGTGTGTATAGTTTTTATTAGACGCATACGTTATAACTATTTAAATAAATAGTATTTATTATACTATAGAAATATTTTATAAAGCAATAAATTATTTAATAAAATATACTAATTATTTTAAATAAAAATTTATTATATTAAAACATGCATCATAATAAATAATTGATAATTTTTGTTAAATGCTATGTTTATAATTATTGTATTAATACAATAAAAAATATTTTGCATATATTATATAATAAATAATTTTATATGTAATTATTATATTAAATATTATACAATATAATTATATAGATTATTTATAAAAAAGAAATAATTATTATATAATCTCTGAAACAATTAATAAAATATTATTTTTTAATAAAAAAGTGTTTATATTAACTACTTGTATATTGCATTATGAAAATAATTTAATTAATACATATTATGTTTTAATATTTTACTAAAATAGTATAAGTTATATTAAATGATAGATATAATTATAAATAAATATTTTTTTATTAATTATCTTTATATTGAAAATATATATTTTTAAGAAAAAATATTTAATATTTTTATTTAAAATTAATTAAAATAATATATTTAGTATACTTGTTTTTTAAAAATTAGATTTTATCATAAAATTAATTGTTTAATATTACTTAGAATATTATTTAAGTACATACTATTTATAATATAAAATAAAATATGTTAAGATTTATTTATATAAATAGTTTAATTTGTTACTTAAAGTAAACTAATAATTAATGTAATTAAGATTATTTTATAAATAAAAATCATAAAATATTATAACAAGAGGAATATCCATAATTTAATAATTAAGATATAAATCATTAATATAAAAATAATTCTTTAGCTTTATAGAATATACTATATATGTAAATAATTATTCATTTATATTATAAGAGATCGTTTATATAAAATATAAGCAACTTGACCGGTACTTTTTTTCCGATATAAATTCCAATTTAGAGGCACATCTATAATAGAGTTTTCGACTTCAACTTCTACATATATAAAAGCATCTTGGGTCAACCAACCATTATTTTCTAATAGCATAATAGTATTAATTAATAATCCTTTACGAAAAGGAGGATCTAAAAAAACAATATCATACGGCTTATTAGGTAGTAATAACCATTTTAGCGTATCAATATTTTGTATGATTACTTGATGAGTATTAAGTAATGTTACATATTTTTTTAATTGAGCTGTAATCATGCAATGAGAGTCTAATAATGTTACATGTCGAGCATAACGAGATAAAGCTTCAAAACCTAACGCTCCACTACCAGCAAAGCAATCTAAACAACGGGCATTTCTAATAACAGGATTTAACCAATTAAACAATGTTTCACGCATTCGATCTGCTGTTGGTCTAAGACCTGGAATATTTAATACATTAAGTTTTTTACCACGCCATAAACCACTAATGATACGAATTTTCCCTTTAAATGGAAATACAGATTTTTTTATCATAATGTTAATACTATAATATATTATAAAATTATATTTTTATTATATAACTTTAATAAATCAATAAAATTTTAAGAAATCGTATATTTAAATCTCTATTTTAGCTATAAAAATATTTTACATAAGCAAAAAATAATTTAATATTTTTACGTAATCTAATATCTTAAGTATTCTGTATAACACAAAAACTATTTATTTCATCTATCTTACAATAATATTTATATAGCATTGTTTCCTAAACACTACTACTAATAAATGCACCCATAAATATCATTTATATATAAGGTAATAATATCTTTAAAGTACAAGTATTAATAAATTATTAAATTTTTTAATCATACAGAAAATCTTATTATATAAAAATATAATAAAAGATATTTTTAACTAGATTTAGGAAATATAATTAATAATATTACAATTGTTGTTTAGAAAATTATGATGAATAATATAACTTCTTGGTTATATTAGATAATATACAATATTGCTTTTTAAGCAATTTTAGCGTTATAATGCAAATTACTACTCCTTTTAATTCCTGATGTAACTATTATTAATGCACAATTATTAAAATTTAGGTTATTACTAAATTTTAAAAGCATAAAGATAAAAGATTAATAATGTTAATTATTTGCATAACATATATAAAAATTTTTCAAAAAATATCTTTATGATATAATACTGTTACAGCTAATACACGTTACTATGTTTGTATTTAGATTATTGATTTTCATTGTAATGAAATGCTTATTTTAAGAGTAAGTTCATTACACAAAATATAATAACTTTAAAATATTAATATGTTATTGATATAATACAATTATACTAAATATATAAAATACTTGGAGATTAATGTTTAACACATAAAATTTTTAATTTAATTAATTATTTAATAATATAAATTCAGTTAATATTAAAATTTCATATTATATATATAATATTATACAACTATATAATATTTAGTAAAATAATCATGCAATTAAACTATTAAATAAATTTTATTATTAAATAATGCCCGGACTCGGAATCGAACCAAGGACACGGGGATCTTCAATCCCCTGCTCTACCAACTGAGCTATCCGGGCCATACATGATATATGGTATATAATAATTTTACTATTTGTCAACAACATTAAATAATTATTATAATAAGCAGTATATATTTTATATATTACAAACAATAAAAATTTTTATATTATATATAGTATAGATTAATAATATATTATAAAGTAATATGTTATTTTTTTAAGATATAATTTTATTATTTAGTATTAATAATAATCTATTATAAAATACTATAAAATTTTTATACAATTTATTTATTATAAAGCATTATTTTTAAAAAATTTTAGAAAACTAATGTATTAAATTTATTGCAATATAATATAATTGTATACTCAATGAATAATTTTAGTTACAGTTCATGCAATACAATTTTATAAATTACTTATTTTACATCTTAATTAGTGAGAAATTATCTAATAATTGTTTTCAACATACTATTTATTTAAAAATAAAATATTTTATCTTATGAAGATATTATACTAAAATAGTACTATTTATCATAGTAAATTAAATAATATATTTAGATAGTATATTTTCAGTGGAATTAATATTTTGCAATATTATAATTATCATATTACCCGTTTTGTTACTAGCTCGCCTAATATTCGAGTATTACTTTCTGATACTGGCGTAGAAGTTGCTTTTGCAGGACGTTCTAATGCAGGCAAATCAAGTGCTCTAAATACTCTAACTAATCAAAAATTATTAGCACGTACTAGTAGAAATCCTGGTAGTACTATATTAATTAATCAATTTGAAGTAACCAAAGGTATACGTTTAATTGATTTACCTGGTTACGGTTATTCTAAGATGCATAAAAACAAACAACATCAATGGCTTCAAGAATTACGCAAATACATATATCAACGTGATTGTTTAAAAGGAATAGTGCTATTAATGGACATTCGTCATCCTCTAAATGATCTAGATCAAAAAATCATTCAATGGTCCGATGAAGTTAAAGTGCCAATAATGTTATTATTGGCCAAAGCAGATAAATTAAATTATATTGCACGTCAAATACAATTGAATTTTGTACGCAAAGAAATATTACCTTTAATAAGCAATATTCAGGTTGAAGTCTTTTCTTCTCTAAAAAAAATAGGTGTAGATAAACTTAGCAAACAATTAAACATATGGTTTAGTAGTAGCATATTATCTACAGTAGATTAGTATGTATTAAGAAAGTTATATAACTAAATATTGATTTAATATAAATATAGTATATTATAATATACTTATTATAAATTAAAAAATAATATTTTATACATCATTTAATAAAATTAATTATTTTTCTATTAATAATATTATATTGTATTTATATTAATAATATATATAAAATATAATATATTATTTTATAATGTAATTTTTTAAGAAATATTAAAAATTAATAATATTATTAATATTTAATACTTATTAGTAATACTAATAGTATGTTGTTTTTAATAATATATTTTAGTATTATATTTATAAATACACATACTTTTTATTTTTATAATATACATATTAAGTTTAAATAAATTACTTGTTTGCTACTATATATTACTGTGATATTTTTTACTAAAAATCTATAAAGTATCATTTATATGATCAATCAACATATATAATGAGATATAAAATTAATATTCTAGTATATATATGTTAATATTACGTATATATCAATAATATTGATATAATTTTTACAGTTTTCATAAAATAACAAAATACTATTTAGCAGAATTATCTTGGTTATATCTTAACTATTTTACAATAAAACTTTTAGTATGAATAATGCATGCTATATGAATGATATTCATCATAATAAATTTTATAACAACATTATAAATAATTTGTTTATATAACTCATACGTAATATATATAATAAATAAGTTTATTAAAATTTTTAATGTATGTTTATATCTCCCAAGTAATTTATTTTTATATTAATAGTTATATAATATATTGAATAATTCTAAATATTTTTATTATTCAATATATTCAATAAAACTTTATAAAATACTTTATATATTAAAAGACACAATAATTATAATAATATTACGCTCTAAGCCAGATAAAGATTGATTATAGTGATAATATACTTTATAAATATAATATTTAATTATATACATCAATATTATTTTAGTATTGTATATCAATATATTATCAATATTTATTTAACTAAATTTTCTTTAATATAACTAATGAATACATTATATTATTTATTCAGATATCGTAATTAATTATTACTGAGTATTGCTGCTAAGTAGTTATCGAGATTATATAATTTTGAATGACATCATACTAAAAATATTATATAACTAATATTAATTTAAATTATAAAGAAAATATATTATATTACCTGTATTAACTATTAATAATTATTTTTTAGTTATTATTTATATGCCTAAGAAAACATGGCTATTCTAAAATTAGAATTTACTTTAATGAATATATTAAATATTTGTACTAGATATCCATTATACAATCAACTACTATTTAATAGTTAGACTGAGATTGAATTTTATATTTTATAGATTAGTATATTATTAATTATTTTTTAATAGTTACATAGTATTTTATTAAATAATAATTAATTATTTATGATAAATCAACTAAGAAATAATATCATTATTTTATAATAAAGATATTATTTTTATTACATTATTGAGCATTAATTTATATAAATTATATAATAATATATAACTAAGTAATTGAGTGAATAACTATGTATTATGTAAATAATTTTTTTTAAAAACCTTTTTATAACCTCTTTACGTATTCATATAGCATATTTATAATAAATATTAGCGTAAAGTAATAACTCATAAAATTTATAATATGTCTTTTAATAAAAATATACACGAAATATTAAAACGCCGAAATTTTGCAATTATTTCTCATCCAGATGCAGGTAAAACTACAATTACTGAAAAAATTTTATTATTTGGACGAGCTATCCAAAAAGCAGGTACCATTAAAAGCCGTGGATCTAATAAATATGCAAAATCTGATTGGATGGAAATAGAAAAACAGCGTGGTATTTCTATTACTACTTCTGTAATGCAATTTACATATCGTAATTATTTAATTAATTTATTAGATACTCCAGGACATGCAGATTTTTCAGAAGATACTTATCGTACAATTACTGCTGTTGATTCCTGTTTAATGGTGATAGACGCAACCAAGGGTGTTGAAGAACGTACAAAAAAACTAATAAAAATTACTCGTATGCGTAATACGCCAATAATAACTTTTATGAACAAATTAGATCGCGAAATTCATAATTCAATAGAATTACTGGACTTAGTAGAAAAAGAGCTTAATATTGCATGTGCACCTATTACATGGCCAATTGGCTGTGGTAAAACATTTAGAGGAGTTTATCATTTTTATAAAAATTTAGTATATTTATATAAAACTGGTCAAGGACATATTATACAGGAAGACAATATAATTGAAGGTTTAGAAAATATAACTTTAGATAAAGTTATAGGAAGTAATTTAGCTAAACAAATACGTGATGAATTAGAATTTGTGAAAGATACTACTCCGTATTTTAATAAAAAAATGTTTCTTAATGGTACTTTAACACCGGTATTTTTTGGTACTGCATTAGGAAACTTTGGTATAAATCATATGTTAGACAGTTTAGTGCAATGGTCTCCTTCTCCGATGCTACGTTTAACAAATATTCGTACAGTATATCCTTTCGAAGAACAATTTACTGGTTTTGTATTTAAAATTCAAGCTAATATGGATCCTAAACATCGTGATCGAATAGCCTTTATACGTATTGTATCTGGTCATTATAAAAAAAATATGAAAATATATCATGTTCGTACTGGTAAATATATGGTGATTTCTGATGCTGTTACCTTGATGGTTGAAGAACGATCACATATTCAAGAAGCTTATGCAGGGGATATTATTGGCTTACATAATCATGGTACTATTAAAATAGGTGATACTTTTACTCAGGGTGAAAATATAAATTTTATAGGAATTCCAAATTTTTCTCCAGAAATATTTCGTCGTATTACCTTGCATAATCCTATAAAACAAAAGCAATTATTAAAAGGTTTAGTTCAACTATCAGAAGAAGGAGCAGTACAAATATTCCGTCCAATTAATAATAATGATTTGATAGTAGGTGCAATAGGTGTATTACAATTTGAAGTTATAGTGGCACGTCTTAAAAATGAATATAATGTTTTAGCTACATATGAATCTGTCAATATCATTACCGTGCGCTGGCTTGAATGTAAAGATATGCATAAGTTTGAATTATTTAAGCGTAAGAATGAATTACATTTAGCATTAGATGATGCGAATAACTTAGTATATATTGCACCAACTATAATTAACCTTAATATGATACGTGAACGTTATCCTGAAATAAAATTTCTTAATAATCGTGAACATTAACTATGTTATTTAAATAATTTAATTAAAATAAAATATTTTTAATAAATAACAGTCTATACAATATATTTTATTTATAATGAATTGTATAAAAAATATAGGTTGATAGATTTTAATTTAGATTATTATTTACATATTATTGTATAATTTTTATTCTTAAAAAAAGAAACTTATTATTTCATAAGATTATTAATCTTATTTAAAATCTAAAATATTACAATTATTATTTGTAATATATCCATCATATTTTCTTAGATAATATATTTTATATTACTTGCTATGTATTAGTCATAATCTAATTAAATAATAATATATTATACTTAAATTAAAATAATGTATTTTAAATATGTTATGTTGATTTATTTATATAATTGAACTATTAATTAAAAAAAAATGATAACAATCTTTATATCAAAATTCACAAAATATACAGAGGTACATGAAAATTTATCTATAATTTATTAGAAATAAAACATCTAGTAAAATTGATCATATAACATTGCTAATGTTAACTATATAAATTAATAAAAAAATATTTTTATTTTATATATCTAATAATTTATTATCTTTTTATTAAATAGAAAAAATACTATTTAAATCGTGATATATTATTGCTAATAATTAAATATATTATTATATTATATTATTAATTAATATAATAATATTACTGATACTATAAATAAAAAATTACTTCTTTAAAAATAATTATTACTATCTTGATTCTTTATTAAAAATAATTAATTATTTTAAATAATTATATATTTGTTGTTAATATTTAAAAATATTAATAATTTAACTATTAATAAGTAATATAATTATTATAATATAATGTTTAATATTATCATTTAATCTAAAATATTATTTAATAATCATTTTTTATATATTGTAATCTTTAATATAATTATATTATTGACTCTTATTTATATATTTTACCTATATTTTATTATAAAATTAAAGATTATTTTATTATTAAGTCTTTATTTTGTTATAAAATATGTTGTTTATTCTAATCTATAGAATAACAATATTGTTATATTGTTAAGTACAATATCTTTTTAAGATATTTATTTACTTCTTAAATAAACTGTTAAATTAAAGGTAATAAAAATATTTAATAATATCTTGATTGATCTAGATGATATAATATATTTATAAAATATTATTATAATTAATTTTATTAATCTTTATTTGTATTATCATGTTATGCTTAATAAGCATACTGTCTAATAAAATATATTAGTAATAAATTAATAAATAAATTATTAAATGATATAATTAATTTTTTATAAAGTAATAAATATATTAAATATATTTATATCACTAATATTATAAAAAAATTTTTTTATAATTATAAATATTATCATAATAATATTAGTTATATATAATAAAGAATTCTAAAGTAAACAAATATAGTAAGTATAATGGTATTATATACTATTCTTATAAATAGTATGATACTAGTTCATTATATATAGCATATAAAAAATTTTTATTATTTAGTGATATTATAAAATATTTATAATATAAATATATTTTGTAGCTAATTTCATATCATTATATGAAATATATTTAATAATAAATTGATCATAATTCAAGATATTATAAATTTATAGTATATTGTTAACTATATTAACTAATCTAAATTTTATATTATTAAATATAATATATGTCTTACATGTCTTATAAAATCTGTAAATTATAAATCTCTAATATTACTATATTTTAAATAATTAATAAAACATGTCTGTAATAAAAAAATAAGCAATATACAGCTACATTTTTTAAAATATTGTGAGAACAATAATCAATCTATGTCTTTAATGTTTATAAGAAGTTCTTTGGAAATATTAAAAAAAATATTTTCTTCATGACCTTGCATTTCCACGGGACACTCTCCCCCAAACTTTTGAAGACGTTTAATGACATCTTGTACTAAAATTTCAGGAGCAGATGCCCCTGCAGTAACACCAATACACTGTATATTATGAATCCAATTTTTACAAATATCGCTAGCATAATTAATTAAAAATGATGGTATTCCCATGCCTTGCGCTATTTCTGTTAAACGATTTGAGTTAGAGGAATTTTGTGAACCCACTACTATTAGTAATTCAACTTTATTTGCTAATTTACGTACAGCTTCTTGACGATTGATGGTTGCATAGCAAATATTATTTTTACGTGGCCCAATAATCTTAGGGAAACGGTCTTTAAGAGCGTGAATAATATCTAATGTATAATCCATAGAAAGAGTAGTTTGTGTTACAAAACATAAATTAGAGTTATTTTTTACCTGTAACTTATATACATCTTCTGGAGATTCAATTAAATATATTCCTCCTATGGGGTTACTGTACTGACCCATAGTACCTTCAACTTCTGGATGACCAGAATGCCCAATTAAAATAACCTCAATACCTTTGCGACTGGCACGCATGACTTGCATATGCACTTTAGTTACTAATGGACAAGTAGCATCTAATAACATAGTTAGATTACGCATTTTAGCTTCTGTGCGAACAGCTTGTGAAACACCATGAGCAGAAAAAATTAAAATTTTATTATCAGGAACTTCGCTAATTTTTTCAATAAATATAGCTCCTAATTTACGCAATCTATTATTTACATAATGGTTGTGCACTACTTCATGACATACATAAACTGGAGAACCATATATTTCTAACGCACGTTTTACAATACTAATAGCTCTATCAACACCTGCACAAAAACCACGTGGATTAGCTAATATAATTTGCATTAATATACCTATTTTAAGCAAAATTTAAAGTAATTTATATCAGAAATTTATACATTTCTGCATTATATTACTAGATAGTAATTAAATGACATTGTATTTATTACTTAAATTAGTCAATACTATAATATTTAGTATTAAAAATATATTAAAAATAATTAAAAATTGTAAATTAAATAAAATATTTTAATATAACATATAATTAAAATTATTATTATTTATTTTATTGTTTACAGTAATTTTTAATTTATGCATTTATTTTGTGCTAAAATTTTTATTTTATTCATGTACAATCTTATTACTTTATTATACCTTGATTATTTTATAATAAAAATATTTTTTGTAAAAAATTTTATTTAATGTTTTATTATTATTAATCTATATATTAATTAATATTAGTTATTTTTTAATGAAAGATAAGCTTCTAACATCATTAATGTAATACCAATACAAATAGTACAGTCTGCAATATTAAAAGTAGCAAAATGCCATATTCCAATATGAAAATCTATCATATCTACAACAAATCCATGCCATATACGATCAAAAAGATTAGCTAATGCACCTCCTACAACAAAAGAATAAGAAATATTCTTAAGTTTATGCACGACATTAGTGCGATACATTAAAATAACTAATATTCCACAGATTACAATAGCACTATTAACAAATAACCAATATTGCCATCCATTATTGCCAGCAAATAAACTAAAAGCAGCTCCATAGTTACGTATATAATATAAATTTAAACATGGTAGTAAGTTTTGCGTTTCACCTAAAAAAAAATATTTTAGAATGAAATATTTACTACTTAAATCTATAATTAAAATTATTGGTACTAACCAAAGCCACCATAATCCCGTAGATATATTATTTTTCTTACACCAATTATTATGCAAATTTACGTTTTTCTCCATAACCTAGAACATTAATTGTACAACGCGGACAAATATCTAAATGTGTATTATCATTAATTGTAGTATAAAAATGCCAACAACGTGGACATTTTTGGCCCTCTGCTTTATTACACAAAACCTTTAAACCTGGTAATGCATCACTTTGAGTTGCATGAATTGGTGCATTAACTAACGGTTCTACTTGAACTTTAGAAATAATTAATACAAAATGTAGTTCATTTTCTAAACTATTTAGCTCATATTGTAAAATATTATCAGCATACAGAGTAATTTGAGCATCTAGAGAACCGCCAATTATTTTATCAGTACGTGCTTGTTCAATAACTTTATTTACTGTGGAACGAACTTTCATTATTTTAGACCAAAAATCATGATTCATAATTTCATAATGATCTAAACAAAATAAATTATTATACCACTCTTCAGTAAAAACAAAATCGACACGTTCGCCAGGCATATGACGCCATAGCTCATCAGCGGTAAAAGATAAAATAGGTGATATCCAACGAACTAAAGCTTCAGATATATGAAATAATGCCGTTTGACAACTACGACGAGGGATACTGTTTGCTTGCATAGTATACTGACGATCTTTAATAATATCTAAATAAAAGGCACCCATATCAATTGAGCAGAATTTTAAAAGGTATTGCACTACTGCATGAAAATTATAGTGATCGTAAGCATTTAAAATTTTTTTTTGTAAATGCATTGCACGCTCAATTGCCCATCGATCAAGAACTACCATATTTTCTGGTTTAACTAGATGTTTTTTTGGATTAAAATCATGCAGATTCGCTAATAAAAAACGCGCAGTATTACGAATACGACGATAATAATCTGCAGAATTTTTTAGGGCCTCATGTGACACTATCATTTCATTAGTATAATCAGTAGAAGCAACCCATAAACGTAAAATATCACTACCTAATGTAGTTACGATATCCTGAGGACTAATGATATTACCAATCGATTTAGACATTTTATTTCCTTGCCCATCTACAATAAAACCGTGTGTTAATACTTGACGATAAGGGGCTTTACCGTTTATTGCAGTAGAAATCATTAAAGATGACATAAACCAACCGCGATGTTGATCAGAACCCTCAAGATATATATCTGATATATTACCATGAAATTCAGGGCGTACATTAACTACCGAAAAACTAGTTGAACCAGAGTCAAACCATACATCTAAAGTATCAGGTATTTTTTTATATTGATCTGCTTCTTCACCTAAAATTTCTTTAATATCTAAATCCCACCATGCTTGAATACCGTTTTTTTCAATACGCTGAGCCACTAATTCCATTAATTCTACAGTATGAGGGTGTATTTTTTGTGTATCTTTATGAACAAATATTGACATCGGAACACCCCAAGTACGTTGACGAGAAATACACCAATCAGGTCGTTGTGATACCATATGCTCAATATGTGCTTTACCCCATGTAGGCATCCAAGCTCTTAAACCTGTATTGTTTAAGCTTGCCTTTTCTATTATATCAATTTCATTGAGAGCCTGTTTACGTAGGTCGTTATAATCAATATTAATAAACCACTGCGGAGTTGTGCGAAATAATATAGGAGTTTTATGGCGCCAACAACATGGATAACTATGACGAATTTTTTCAGTATAAAAAAGTGCACCATATTTTTTTAATATTTTAACAATGATATCATTAGCTTGAAAAACAAAAAGACCATCTAAAGTATGATCACTATCAGAATAAGTACCATTTAAGTAACAACCATTAGGCCCAACAGTATGAGTTATTTCTAAATTATATTTTTGTCCAATCAAATAGTCATCTGGCCCATGACCTGGAGCTATATGGACAGCACCTGTACCTAAATCTAATGTTACATGTTCGCTCATAACGATAGGTACATCAAAATCCATAAATGGATGTTGACAACGATCTAACTCTAAATTTATACCTTTGCAAGTACCCAATAATTTCCATGTAATTATATTTGCTGTTTTAATAACATTCTTAACAAGATCAGCGGCTAAAATTAAGCATTCATCATTAATAGTAATTAATTGGTATTCAATATTAGGATGTAAAGAAATAGCACGATTAGCTGGGATTGTCCAAGGAGTTGTCGTCCAGATGAGTATGTAACATTTACCTATAAAATTTTTTATACCAAATTTAGTTAAAATTTTTTCTTTATTAATTACAGCAAATCGTACATACATAGATAACGAAATTTTATTATAATACTCAACTTCAGCTTCAGATAATGAAGAACTACATGCTGGGCACCAATGAACTGGTTTAATGCCTCTCATTAAGTAACCATTATCTACTATTTTAGCTAATGTGCGAAGTATGTTAGCTTCAATCTTAAAATCCATAGTTAAGTATGGATTATTCCAATCACCTAAGACTCCAAGACGTTTAAAATCAGATTTTTGACTATTCACTTGCTCAGCAGCATATTCACGACATTTTGCACGAAACTCAGAAGTATTGTATTCCTTATTAGTATTACCAAGTAGTTGTTCTACTTTTATTTCAATGGGTTGGCCATGACAATCCCAACCTGGAATATAAGGAGCGTCAAATCCACTTAACCCTTTAAATTTAATAATAATATCTTTAAGAATCTTATTTACTGCATGACCAATATGAATACTACCATTCGCGTAAGGAGGACCATCATGCAGAATAAAAATTTTTTTATTTTTTTTTGCATTACGGATCATTCTATATAAATCATGCTTATACCAACGATGTAGTATACAAGGCTCAAGCTTAACTAAATTACCCCGCATCGGAAATGTTGTAGTCGGCAAGTTTAAAGTATGTTTATAATTACTCATTAATTTCTCATTTTTATGTTAATATCATTCATAGTTTAACAAAAAATTATTTAATATTAACCTCTTGTAATAATTAAGTTATATATAAAATTATACTGATGTATCTAATTTAAAAAATGCACGAGCCATTACTACGTCATTAGCAATTTGTTGTTTTAATGCATCAAGAGAAATAAATTTTTTTTCATCACGCAGTTTTGCGCGGAGTACTACATTAATATAACGTCCATAAATATTAATTGTAATATCTAATAAATGAACATCTAATTGTTGATGCCTGCCAGATATTGTTGGACGGATGCCAATATTTGCAACACCAGGTAATGGTTTTGCAGTTAATCCATAAACATCTACAATATATACACCTTTTACAGGTGCAATTAACCATTTTAGAGCTAAATTAGCTGTTGGGAAACCAATTGTCCTACCAATTTTATCACCGTGTATCACGCGTCCAGATATGCTATATGGATGTCCTAACATTTTTTCTGCTAAATTAAGATTATCTGCTTGTAATGCTTGTCGAATAGCCGTGCTACTAATACGTTGATTGCCTGTACAAAAGCTAGTAGAATTAGTCACAGTAAAACCAAACTTATATCCTGATTGTTTCAATAATTTATAATCTCCTTGACGTTTTGCACCAAAACGAAAATCATCACCAATTATAAGATATTTAATACCAATCTTTTCAACAAGTACTTTTTTCAGAAAAGTATTTGCTGAAATAGCTGCAAAAAAATGGTTGAAACGAATACACAAAAAATAATCAATTTTTGCATTAGCTAAATAATAGCATTTATCGCGTAATTGTGTAAGTCGAGCTGGTGCCTTATTTGCTCTAAAAAATTCTAAAGCATGAGGTTCAAAACTCATAACCATAACAGGCAATCCTAATCTTTTACCTTCTTGCGTTAAACTAGTTAACAATTTTTGATGACCACGATGAACTCCATCAAAGTTACCAATTGTTAATATACAACTATTATGGCGTGCCCGTAAGTTATAAATGTCTCTAATTAACTCCATAGCACACTCAAAAAAAACAAACATATAAATGAATTAATAGTTATATATACTTACATTTATGAGTTGATTAAAATATTTCTATAATCTTTACAAGAATAATAATATTATATCAAAAATCACAAACTATTTAAATATCATTTTTATTATTTTAATTATTACTAGTTATTTATTAATAAATACTTAATTAAAATAATAATATGTAAATTATTATTTAAGATAATCTTTTAATGATTTATTTAAAATAATAACATAACACTATTATAATAAACTCATTAGTAATTTTTTTATTAAAAAACTTAGTAAAGATAAATACTCATCAAAAATGATGTATTTGATATATTTATCATGTTACACAGTCATTTATTAAAAATAGAATATTTAATTATATAGTGCTATTAAATTATTCTTGTTAATTTATTATATATTCACATAACTAACATATTTTCATATTGCTGAAATAATGTGAAAATTAATTAAATATTAACACTAAGATTAATAATTTAGATAATAAATTTGCTAAAATTATGCATGACATACGTGCATGATATTTTTATGTTAATATTCTTTAGTATATTAATTATTATTAAATCAAATATTAAAAAATATTTTTTAATAAAAATAATTTATTTAAAATAATTAACAAACTAATATATAGTATTATAAAAAAATTAAAATATACAAAATATTTATTTTAAAAAATCATTATATATTTATATCTATATATTAAAAAATATTTTGTAATTGTTTCTATGCTCTGCTAGAAATACTATTATTGTATTAGTTAGAAATTATATAATCTTTAAATTTTAATCTAATTTAAGATTCTCTAGAGTCAGTCGAGCGGTAAATCACAAATAAAAAATTTATTAATATATACATAAAAATTAAATTTTTGATATTTACTTACCACTAAAACTATAAGTAATATAAAAACATAAAATATTATTTTTATTTATAAATATATATTTTAAATATTTTCTAAATTTATTAAATAATTATTATATATATTGTATGCAATAAATATAGAAATTATATATATAAAATTATTATTTGTTAATATAATATTAATATATTATTGAATGATAAATAAATGATATTTAGTATATATTATATCAGGAAAATAATAAATCCATTTAATAGATAATACAACAAAATAATATTCATATTATGAATATTATTTTGCTATCCACTGAACATATTAATAAACATTACTTATATATTAAATATATTATGATGATTAAACTAATAAATATACTAATAATGTATATATTTTATATATTATCGTTATACTGTATAATATATTATTTTCTTTTAACTAAGATTAAAAATGAATACGTAGATAACAAATAAATAATTACTATTACTTTTAGTATATTGTAAATGTTTACTAGACTATATATAATATCTTAGAATACTTTATATGATTGTATATTTATAAATTTTCTATCATTATAATATTTATTAATTTATTTAATAATTTTACAACTTATATTAACTAATCTTTAACACTTATTAAATAATTAAAGCATAATTATATGAGTTTATGAGGCATATATTGAAAATATGCATATTAATATTTTATGTATTCTACTTTTATTAAATTAATAATTAAATCATGATTTTATAGAGTATTTTTATAGTTTTAAGTTAAGTTATTTAACTAATAAAAAATTTAAATTTATAAATAAGCAACGTATATGTAAATATTTATTACATTCGATAATTTTATCTTATAAAATATTATATTTAATTAAATATACATAATTTAATCGGTAAATATTGTTTATTTTTGTATTGTTAACAACAATAATATTATATATTAATAATATAGATTTTCTTCTTAAAAAAAGAAAATATTTTTAGTATTTATGCATTTATGATTTATATTAAAAAATAGATATATTTTTATAAACTTTATATTTGCATTTATATTTCAAACTTTTAAGATTGATTATATAATAATCCTATTAAAAATATTAAAAAATTTAAGATAAGTAATGTTAGAATTGATTTTTAAGCATATGTGGTGAAAATATAATGAGTAAGAATATAGTCATAATAGGAACTCAGTGGGGTGATGAAGGTAAGGGTAAAATCGTCGACTTGTTAACCGAAAAAGCAAAATATGTTGTACGTTGCCAAGGTGGACATAATGCAGGTCATACGATAGTTATCAATGGTAAAAAAACTATTCTTCATGTTATACCGTCAGGTATTATGCGAAATAACGTAATAAATGTTATTGCAAATGGTGTTGTATTATCACTTAATGCTTTAATACACGAAATAAAAGAGTTAGAAAATAATTCTATCCCTGTTAGAGAACGTCTATTATTATCAGAATCTTGTTCTTTAATATTGCCATATCATGTAGCATTAGACAATGCTCGCGAAAACTTAAGTGGTACTAAAGCTATTGGTACAACAAAAAAAGGTATTGGGCCTGCATATGAAGATAAAATAGCGCGTCGTGGTCTACGTGTTAGTGATATTTTTAATGAAGAAAAATTTTCTATTAAGTTGAAAAGCATTATAGAATACTATAATTTTCAATTAGTAAATTATTATAAAACTAAAGCTATTCATTATCAAGTCATACTTGATGAAGTAATGACTACTGCTGATATAATAAAAGATATGGTAATTGATGTTACATATCTTCTTAGTCAAGCAAGTAAGAAAAATGAGTTTATTATATTTGAAGGTGCACAAGGTACTATGCTCGATATAGATCACGGTACTTATCCATATGTAACTTCATCAAATACGACGGCAGGTGGTGTAGCTACAGGTGCTGGTATAGGTCCACGTAATCTTGATTATATTTTGGGTATTTTTAAAGCTTACTCTACTCGTGTAGGTGCGGGGCCATTACTAACGGAACTATTTGATGACACTGGAGAATTATTATTTATTAAGGGGGAAGAATTTGGTACCACTACTGGTCGTCGTCGTCGTACTGGATGGTTGGATATTGTTGCACTTTGCCGTGCTGTAACATTAAATTCTTTATCTGGTTTATGCATTACAAAATTAGATGTACTTGATCACTTAGATAATATAAAGATATGTATAGGTTATCGTATGCCAGATAATTCTCAAATTTATACTATTCCTTCAGACCCTATACATTGGGGAAAAATAGAACCAATATATAAAATAATGCCTGGTTGGAAAGCACCTACCTTTAGTATTAAACAATATAATAAATTGCCAAAAAATGCAATTAATTATATTAAGTATATAGAAGAAATAACTAATATTCCAATAGATATCATTTCTACTGGCCCTGATCGTGAAGATACTATAATTTTACGTGATCTATGTGATATAAAATAATCTCACTTAATATTGAATGTGTCATTTAAAATAAAATCAAGTAAATATTGAATAATTATTATTATAGATAAAGAAATAAAATATAATAACTAATATTTTTTATATATCAATACTATTGTATCATTTCATATCATAGATCATAAATAATTTTTAATGGTATTAATTATTGCAAAGTATAAATAAATATTTTTTGTTATACTTTCAAAAAATATATAATAATTATACTTATTATTGGTATATCATAAGTATAATATAAATGATCCAACATATTATGCTTCTATAAGAATTATTAAGTTAATTCATATTATAAATAATTTAATTAATTTAAATGTAAATTTTTTAAAAATAGTTATTTATATTATATGTTAAAACTATTATATATAGTATAATATACGGCAAGTTAACTGATTATATATCAAGCAAGCTGGTAAACTATATTAGTTTATTACATTAAATAAAATATTTTAATAAATTAAATACTAAGAATATTAAATATATAAATATACTGTAGCGAATGTATTTAATTAATATATTCTAATATGTTATACAACGCAATAAGTAAACTATATTCATAATTAAAGATATAATCATTAAAATATTTTATAGTATTTTCGTTTATTATATAGTTTTTACTAATACTACATCAATATGAACTAAGAAAGTTTAGTTAAATTACAAGGAATATTATATAATTTTAAAAAAATATTACTAAATAAGTTATTAACTAATAAAATTATAAATACTTATACGCTAAGTATTAATTTATAAATTTATACAAATAATGATAGAATTATTTTAATATTTATATATATAATATCTTATATACTATCTATAATGTATATTATTAGTTATATACAAAAATATTTTACAATTTACAATAATATATTACGTATATTAATAATAGTAAAAGTAAGAAAGTTAGCAAATACTACATATCTAATAAAAACTATTATCTATTTTTTATGAGATTTTTATTAAACATCTATAATAATTGCTTTATTTTAAATAAGTATTATGAACAATATTGTGCTACATTGTAAACATTTATATATTTAATGTATAATTACATGTGTACTTATGTAATAAAATTATATTTTATATCTATTTCTATAGATTTAAAATATACTTATGCAAATAAGTATATTTTAAAAAAATATTTTACTACTAATAACTTAGTTATTAGTAGCATGCATTGTATAAAATGCTCTAGCTAAAAATAAGAAATATTAAAACTTTTTTAAAAAATACATTAGTTATTTACTAGTTACTAGATCTTTGTTAAATTATCAACATTTTAATATTCGAACATGGCAGAAATAGATTCTTCATTACTAATACGACGAATAGCTTCTGCTAACATACCAGATAGAGTTAAAGTACATACTTGCTTTAAAGATTTAATTTCTGTAGAAAGTGGAATAGTATCACAAACAATTATTTTATCAATAACAGATGCCTTGATATTACTAAGTGCGTTACCCGACAATATTGGATGAGTAGCATAAGCAAATACATTTTTAGCACCATGTTCTTTTAATGCTTCGGCGGCTTTACAAAGTGTACCACCAGTATCTATCATATCATCAACCAAGATGCAGTCACGCCCAGAAACATCACCGATAATATGCATTATTTGAGATACATTAGCGTGAGGACGACGTTTATCTATAATTGCCATATCGGTATCATTAAGTAACTTAGCTATAGCACGAGCACGTACAACACCACCGATATCCGGAGAAACTACTATTGGGTTGTCCATATTTTTTTGCAACATATCTTTTAGTAAGATGGGACTACCAAATACATTGTCTACTGGTACGTCAAAAAATCCTTGAATTTGTTCAGCATGTAAGTCTACAGTAAGAACACGATCTACACCGGCATTTGATAGAAAATCTGCAACAATTTTTGCAGTTATTGGTACACGAGCAGAACGAACACGACGATCTTGGCGTGCATATCCAAAGTAAGGTATAACCGCAGTAATACGACCTGCAGAAGCACGGCGTAATGCATCTACCATAACAACTAGTTCAATTAAGTTATCATTAGTTGGAGCACAGGTTGATTGAATAATAAAAACATCACCACCACGTACATTTTCATTGATTTGCACACACACTTCGCCATCGCTAAACCGTCCTACAGAAGCATCACTAAGATTAGTATATAAACGATTAGCAATAAGTTGTGCTAATTCAGGAATAGCATTACCAGCAAAAAGTTTTAGATCCGGCACAAGAACAACCTCCATCTTATATTTAAACAATAACTAATAAACTAAATAGAAGTTAATTACTGTATAATTCTATAAATATTTGAGTAAATATTTATTGACTAATATTAAATAGTATGATATTATTAATATAATTAAGTAATATATATAATTTTAATAATTATATTATTTTAATCTAAAATTTTTTAAAAAATAATATTAATTATATGTACTAACATATGCATTAGTATATATAATTAATTCTTAAATGTTAATTACAATTTATCTGTATTCTAATAGCATGATATTATAGATTATATTTATTAATACATTATAACAAATATGTTACTTATATAATAATAAGATTATTAATGTATTATAAAAAGCGACATATATTCTATAAAATCAATATTATTTTAGTTGTTCTTTTATTAAAAAATTGATGTTATCGTATTTTTAATAAAATTTGTTAGTTCTTAAGAATATTAAAAGATTTTTTAAAACAAATAATCGTTATATTCCTTTACTATATTTATAGTATTTAAATATACAACATACTCTATATAAATTTTAATTTATACTAATTAAATGTTCTATAATATAATTATAAACATTAAAACTCTTGTTTTATTATCATTAATAAATGTATTTATTATTAAAAACGTATTAATTATTATTTATAATATTGTATATCATTTCTTAATTTATTAACTAAATAATATACAGATTATTTTTTTAAATATATAAATATTTATCATTAAAAAATTGTAAAATATCTGAATAATTTTATCAGTTATTTCTAAATAATTACATAATAATATATACCTGCATGGAATAATAATAGTACTAATTAAAAGTATTTTATAAATAAAAATAAAATCTATTGTAATTTTATATTTTATGTAAATTTTTAAATATAAAAATATTAAATACTATATAACTTGTTTAAAATTATAGTCATTTAATATATTTTATAAAATTTTCAGATTAATCTATAAGATTTAGATATATTTTATATATAAATAATATGCAGTATATTTAATGATTATTTTTGCTGCTTCTCTATTAATCAACTACATTAGTTTAATTGTAATTATCATTTATTAAATACTTAATAATCTTGCGAAGTACATACATTATCATTAAAATTATATAGTGGTGAAATATTAATACCACGAGCAACAAAAGCTTTAAACCATCCAGGTACTTTATTTAATACACGTAGAGCAGATGACTTACTATTAAATTCAGAAAACGCACATGCACCTGTACCAGTTAAACGAGAAGGAGCATATTCTAGAAGCCATAAAAGTACCATTTCAATTTTATGAAAACGCTTCCTTACAATATATTCACAATCATTTGTATAAGGTGCTAAAAGAAGATCTTGATAAGAACGTACTGGAGAATATATATTTAGATCAGGATCATTAAAAATCATTGAAGTAGATATATGTATACCAGGATCTGCAATAAGATACCATTTTTCTTTAGGATATGCAGGATGTATTAATTTTCCAGCACCTTCTGAAAAATATGAAGATCCTTGAATGAAAATTGGTACATCTGCACCTAATTTAAAACCAATATTGACTAATTTGTTATGACTTAAATTTACCTTCCATAATTTATTAAGAGCTACAAGTACAGTAGCGGCATTAGAAGAACCTCCTCCTAGTCCAGCACCAATTGGAATAATCTTTTTTATTGAAATATCTGCACCACAGTAAGCAAAAGATTCAGGTATTTTTTGACGTAGTAATTTTGCAGCACGAATAATCATATTTTGATTATTAGGCACACCGTCAAGAGGTGTAAGTAAATTGATTTGACCATCATTGCGTGGTATAATTATTAATTGATCACTATATTCTAAAAATTGAAATAAAGTTTGTAAATTATGATATCCATTTGGATAACGACTAGTTATATATAAAAACAAATTTAGCTTAGCTGGAGCAAGCCAAATGTTTTTGGTAAAAATCATTTTATATCTTCCAGTAATCTATTTTTAGATTAATATGTTCATCATTCTGGGTTACTTCTAATTGACTTGGTACAGCAGGCTTAGTATTTGAGTTATATTTTAAATATTGCACATGCCAACTGCAATCATCTTTATTATATGTAAATTGCTTTACTCGATATTGATCATCTAATGTAACATTATTTGCATCACTAGGTATGCCTAGTATCCATGTATGTAAATGTTGTAAAGGTATTCGTATTCCTGTAATATTTTGAATCATTTTATTAACACTATCACTAAAATAACGTTTACCTCTATAATCATTTAATTGAACTATACCAGGCATAACATTAAGATCAATTATAGTATTATACAGTGAACTTATTAATAAAAGATGATAACGATCAGGAGTACTTTGTTGTAAGAAAAAATGAGCATATACTCGTTGTTGATTCGAAACATAAACAAAAGATCCACTAGCTTGGTATTTATAAATCTTTTGAACTTCATGCTGATGTTTGTACCAATGCAATATTTGTTTACTATTAGCTAAGTTTTTTTGTTTGATAACCTGACAAGCAGTCAACAATAAACAACAAAATATAATAACTATTAGAGAATTTATTTTTTGCACAATATTATTTGATCTTATTATTATGATAATGTATAGAAATATATTATTTTATGAGTAATGAGAAATTAATGACATATTATTTATAATTTTATATGTTTAATAAAAAAAATATAACAATATTATTAATATCTATATTGTAAATCAATATCAATTATTAATTGAATATGATTATTTTATAATTAAAATGGTCAAGCCATGAATATTATTAAATAATTTAACAATAACTAATTAATTAAAATGATATTACTAATAGTAATATACAATTATACTAAAATATAATAAATTTATATTATTATAAATTTAGTCTACTATACAAATATTTACAGTTTACTAAAATATAAGAATATATTATATTTTATGTATATCATAACTTAATAATTATATTTTTATACTGAATACAAATATTTATTTTTTAGTTAATTTCATATATAACATATTTAAATATAAATCAAATAAAATATATTATAAAAATTTAATTATTCGAATATTGAACCAAATCTATAATGTACAAAACAAGGAGATAATTATTATTTATTAAAATTCATATAAGTTTTATACTAATATGTAATATAAAAATATATTTACATATTCACTAAGACATCAATCATAAAATACTAGTATTCATATAATTTTATTAAAATCTTAATAATGATTTTTTATTACTTAAAAGTATTTCTTATATTAAATATATATAAAATAACTTCTTAAGTTTGTACAGACATATAAACATTCTTTAAAAGAATATAATAAGTAAATATCATTTTTGATGAATGTATTTATTTACAATAATATTATTTCTTTTATATAATTAATATATATTGATATATAATAAATTAATCTATAAAATATATATATTTATATAATCATCAAATTTTAAGAAAAAATTTATTTTTTATTATATGTAACATAAACTACAGTAATATTAAATTTTATAAAAAGTATATATTAAACAACAAAATATATTAAATAATAAATAATAATTACTGATTATTAATTCATATCTTACATAATATAGCAAAAGAATTAATATTTTGATAAATAAAATAATATTTATTCTAAAATATATGTTTATATATTATATTTTTGATAAAAATGCTGCTTACTAAACAATTTACAGATATAATAGATACTTTTATTTTGTAAAATAGTGTTGATATATTTATCATAATAAATATATCCTTAAAGGATATCATATAAAATATTCTATCCGTAAATTATTATGGGTACTGTAGCTATATACTATCAGTTTATTAAAGAATTTTCATTTTATGTATATTGTAATAATATTATAAATAATTTTATTGATAGTCTTAATACAGATATTAGATTAACCTGAATTATAAATTATATTGTAGATAAATAATATAATATATTAAAAAATAACTTATCATAAATTATTATTTCTATTATTATAGAATAATCTTTTTATCTAAATTAGATTTATTGTTCTGTTATAAAGTAATATAAAATTATATAAATAATTATCTAAATTAATTTTTTCTATTAAAAAATCATATATATAGATATGTCTATGAAATAGTATCAATAAGATACTAAATAAAAAATATTTTAAAGTGATAATTATTAAAAATAATCTTAAACTAAATAATAATTACTTTTATCTTAATGATTAATGTTACTACAGGTAAATAGAACCAAACATGAAACCTTCTATTATTGCAAAATTAGAAATGTTACAAGAGCGTTATAAAGAGGTACAAGAAAATCTTAGAGATCCGGATATTATTATTGATCGAAAACGTTTTTATACTTTATCTTGCGAGTACGCACAATTAGCAGATATTACTCGTTATTTTCAAGTTTGGCAGCAAGTAAAAAAAAATTTATCTATAGCACAAATCATGCTGAATGATCCTGAAATGCGCGAAATAGCACAAGAAGAAATTACAGAATCTAAAAATAAAATTATAGATTTAGAGCAACATTTAAAAATTTTAATGTTACCAAGAGATCCCCTGGATGAACGTAATTGCTATTTAGAAATACGTGCTGGTACTGGAGGAAATGAAGCTGCAATATTTGCTGGTAATATGTTTCGTATGTATAGTCGTTATGCAGAATCAAAGCGCTGGAAAATAGAGATTATAAGTCTTAATGAAGGTGAGTATGGAGGATTTAAAGAAATTATTATTAAAGTTATGGGCTATAATGCTTATGGAAATTTAAAATTTGAATCTGGTGGTCATCGTGTTCAACGAGTACCTGCAACTGAAACTCAAGGACGCATTCATACTTCAACTTGTACTGTAGCTGTAATGCCTGAAATTCCGAAAGATGAATTACGAGAGATTCATCAGGATGATTTGCGAATTGATACTTTTCGTTCATCAGGAGCTGGTGGACAACATGTTAATACTACGGACTCAGCAGTCCGCATTACTCATTTACCAACAAATATTGTTGTTGAATGTCAAGATGAACGTTCACAACATAAGAATAAAGCCAAGGCATTATCAGTATTAGGATCCCGTATACGTGCAGCTGAGATAGCAAAACAACAACAAAAAGACTCTTTGACAAGACGTAATCTTCTTGGAAGCGGTGATCGTTCAGATCGTCATCGTACTTATAATTTTCCACAAGGACGAGTAACAGAGCATCGCATTAATCTTACATTATATCGTTTAGACGAAATCATGGCTGGTAAGATAGACATACTTATTGAATCTATGATTCAAGAATATCAAGCTGATCAACTGGCGTCTCTATGTGAAAACGTTTCATGAGATTTAAGCAATGGCGTAAATATGCTATTGACAAATTGCAAATAAGCGATAATCCTAAATACGATGCAGATATTTTATTATGTTTTATTACTAATAAAAGCTACAGTTATATTTTAGCATTTAATGAAACAAAGTTAACATTAGAGCAAGAACATCGATTAGAGCAATTGCTTGTAAGACGTGCATCTAATGAACCCATAGCTTATATAATCGGTAAAAGTGAATTTTGGTCTTTAACTCTAGAAGTTTCACCAGTAACGCTAATTCCTCGTATTGATACTGAGTATTTAGTTGAAAAAGCACTAAATATACTTCCAAATAGCGCATGCGAAGTATTAGATTTAGGAACTGGTACTGGTGCTATTATTTTAGCATTAGCTAGTGAATTACCTAATTGTAGATTTACTGGTGTTGATTATTTAGAAAATATTACAGCTTTGGCATGGCGTAATGCATCGCGCTTAAAACTTCACAACGTTTCTTTTCTTACTGGAAACTGGTTTGCCCCAGTAGTAGGACGGAAATTTTTATTAATTGTTAGTAATCCTCCTTATATTGATAAATATGATCCGCATCTCTTACAAAGAGATATTAGTTATGAACCTTTTAGTGCTTTAATAGCCCCAGATAATGGTCTTGCTTATTTAAGCTATATTATAAGATATTCATCTTATTATCTTATAAATAATGGTTGGCTGATAATAGAGCATGGTTGGCAACAAGGAAAATTTGTTCGTCAAATGTTTCAATTATGCGGATTTACTAATATATCTACACACAAAGATTATGGTAATAATGAACGCATTACTTTAGGAAAAATGATATATCTACGTAATTTTATTTGCTATGATAATAATATATAATCATAATCCAAGAAATTAGATAATATACAATATAGTATTATTTATATTATTTATTTAAATATATATAATAGTTATTATTTTTATAAGATATTAATAATTTAATCATTTATTTTAAAAAAGAATATTTTAAATATATTTTCACTATTAATCTAAAATTTTTTATTAATATAAAAAATAATTTGTATATTTAAAATAATATATTATTAATAATACTATAATTCTTTAAATTAATAATAGTTATATTTTAAATATTTAAAATATATTAATTAATACGCTTTACAATTAACTAACATAATACATCTATAAAAATAGATATATAATATATTAATATATCTTAGTTAATAATGCTATTATATAAAAATAATTGCAGAAGATCTTAAAATATAATAAGACATATTTTATTTCTATAATAAAAAAGATACATATAATATATTTTAAAAAATATTATAATATTCATATGTTACTTAATTTTCTGCAAGTATTATTATAATAATTTAGCGGATATGTATATTTATATTACTATTAATTTATAAAAATTATTAAAGTATATTATCATATAATATATTTAGAAAAATTATAAATTATATTCAATTAATTTTAAGAATAATTTATTTAAAAAAATCTAACTATATTATTCTAAATAAGAAATTATTGATATCGTTTTAAGTAAGTTTCTTTACTAAAATTATGAATTTTAATATTATTTTATTTATTTTAATAAGACATAATTACATAAAGAAAAAGAATTACATAGTAAAATAATCACTATAATTCAAAAATTACTTAATATCTTATGATTTTATAATAACTAAGATAAGCAATTACTATTTGATATATTTATATAAAAATTATTAATTTAATTAAAAATTGTATTACTATCTATAATATAGGATATATTAATAATTTTTACTTCTATAAGAAGTTATCGTATATTATATACTTAATAAATAAAAAAATATTTTTACATATAATCTCATTTATTGAAATTATAAAAACATTTATATCAGATAATATATACTAAATCATATATTATTTAATATCATATTTATCTATTATATTATTTTATATATCAAATATAATTAAAGTTTATAATTTATATGCATGATGAATATATTATAAATATTTTATATATGTTTTTTAAAAAATATAAAAATGTATTTTTGAGATGCATGAAAATAGACGAATATTATTAGTTATTATAGTGTATTAATAATATAATACATAAAAATAATATAATTATTTAATATCTATATAATATGTAAAACATTTTAAAAAGTATAGAATGATATGTTATCTAAATTTTTTCTTATATTTATAAGAATATATTAAAATTTATAATAGTTCTATAAATACATATAAGTATTCATGATACAAGTAATATATTGATATTAATAAATGTATTTACAATAAAATGTAATACATTAATAATTTAAATATTTTTTAAAAAATGTTGAATGCTGCTATTTATAATTATGATATAATATATCATAATTTAATTAATATTAGTAATTACTTATTATATTATTAATAACTTCTAAGAGCATAAAAACATAATAATAACGTTAATATATTACGCTGTTATCTTATTTTGCAGCATACATAATATATAGAATATATCATAATTGATATCATTTTAAAGATCATTAATATTACATATTAAATATAGTAAGAATCTAGAATTATTATTGTTATATTATACGTCAAGAGATATATACTATATAAAAAATTTTACTGGTTGATGACTATTAAAAATGATATGAATTTTACAAAAATATTTAATATATAAGATTTTAGAGTAATTATTACTTATAATAGAAAACAAATTTTTAAAATTTTAGATACAATTATAGATTTAATTATTATTAAACATGATTATCTCGAAAAAATAGTATAGATATACTAAAAGTAATTCATGAATCTTATACTACACAAATAATAATACTCATTGCAAATGATAATATGTTGTGATTGTATTATTGGTTTAGAATTGAAAGTTGACGATCATTTATTTAAATATTTTATAATAGTAAATTAATTGTACGCATGCGTGCAATTTTGCACCGTATCAATTGTATACAATAATAAATTGATGTTAGTAATAATCCAATAATATTAAAGATTTATTGTTATATCCAGGTTATTAAGCAGCTATTTTAGTAAAAAATATTTAGAACTTAATGGTACAGAGTTTAACTTAATATATTTACTAGTTTAATATATAGAATAAGTTGTTTTAAGGCTCAATTAAGTGAAGAGATATTAGATAAACGCTTGATTCGATTCGATCATGCAATAGATATGCATATATTTAGTCTACTTAGTACATTACATTAACTTTAAGATAATAAACTTTAGTTTAAAACTTACGTAGTCGTAGATATCTTAATAATTTTTGTAAAAAATACATAACCTTATAGTATATATAGTTACTATTTTATAATTAATATTAACACTATTTTAGTATTCATGCTAATTAATGCTAAAACTAAACTTAAGTTAGATTATTAATTTAATAAGTAATAAATACAATACAAATATTAATTTAAATAAGTTAATACATTTTATCTTAGCAAAAGATTGCATCATGATTATTTAATACAATGTCATTAATTATGTTGCACTATAAATATAGTGTGTTATTAATAAAAAATAATGTTTATTATTAATAAACATATTTATGAGTATAATTTTATTATTATGAATTTTATATTGAGTTGATTGTTAGTGTCTGCGTGTTAGTTAAAATTTTTTAATAAAATGATATTTTATTATTTAATAATAACATTTTCTATATTAGCAATATATGCTTATAAACATTTTACATAGTTAATATTAATTTATAGCAAATATTATATAGATATTCAGAATATTATGAATACAAAACAGATCTTTCTATATATAATATATAGAATAAATAAAAAATTTTATTAAAATCTTTGAAACTTACGATTATAATAATTTATCGTTAACATAAAGAATATAAAAATGATATATGATTAAAATCGAAATATATTATATTAATCGTATTATTAATAATATTATAAATATTAGCATATATACGAATTAAAAATAATATTTATAGTAAATGATTGTTTAGTATAAATTATTAATTAATATAATTTATTTTATATTTAAACAAATAAAATAGTCAAATAATAAATTTATTTACTATTTAGTAGCTATGTAGTAATAATAAATATTTTTTAATAGTATATATATAAAATATAATGCGTTATTTTTATTATGCATATATATTATATATAATATTGCAGTAAATTTTAACTATAATTATTCAGGAGTGATTATTGACGTATAAAATAATGACATTAAAATAATACAACATCTATATAAACGTTTTATTTGTTAAATACTACTAGTGTGGTAGATAACTATGCACCTATAAGTAATTTAAAATTAGTAATAATTATTATAAAATAACATAATAATTGAATAGAAAATACGCATTTTAATATAAAAGAATCTTTAATACACAAGTATGGTTATTATTCTATATAAAATAATGAGATCTAATATATAATATTGTTACACTTAAAAGATAGCTAGATAATAGCTAGATTATAATCAATAACTTACCAAAAGTTATTAAAAATAACATCAAGTAATAACTGTAATAATTATTAAAAAATAATTTTTTATTTATTTGATATTGATATCTTTATATAAAGAAAATTTTGTAAAATAACATACAATGTAATTATTATATAATATATTAAGTATATTATTTAACGAAATTAATTTTATTGATCTATATGAATAGATACTATATTAAAATACATGATATATTCTAATATTAATTTAGATAAAATGATATATTATTCAATTTTTATAAAATTATTATCATATAATATAGAGAGTACTATTCATAAATACATTAAAAAATATATTAAATAAGTAATTATTTGTAGAATATTTATATATTGTAGTAAAGATGTGATATATATAGATATATATGATGGTATAATGTTATATACACATATAATACTATTATTTATAGTATTACTAAATATAATATGCAGTATTTATTAATATTTTTTGTAATTATTCAATATATATTTTGTAGTATGTATTGCATACATAATATCATATCATCTAAAATGCTATTATTTTCATATATAAACTGTTATTTCTTATTAAGAAAACTTATAAATAAGATAAAAGATATCTACATCTATAATTATAGTAAAGAATAATTATCATAAGATAAATCAAAAGTGATTATGCTTATGTAATAATAATATATCAAGAATACACTAGTAAGATATAACAATATCTATACCATAATTATAACTATAGTAATATAAAAATTATAAAATTTTTTTCAATTAAAAAGATTATATATTACTTAATATAATCCAAACAGATTATCTATAAAATAAGATATAGTTTTGCTAATATATAAGAAATTTTAATTGCTTTTTTATTATATAAAATACTTAATATTATAGTATTTTATCACTGATAAATATGCTAACATTATAATAAGAACTCTTTGTATAATCTTTTTACAATAAAATAAATTTATATCTTACTTATACAGTAGGATAAAAATAGAATGAAATTCTATTTATGTATTAAGAAGCATTAATATATTTTATATATCTCTATATGATATTTAGTTTAATATTTTTCTACAGTATTTAGATATATATAAGCTATATAAATACTTATATCAAGTATATTTTAATACTAAAATAATATCTATGATTTTAAGTAAAATTATTTTTAATTATTTTTTGGTTTTTATTGTTATGTACGATAGTATCTACGAGTAATAAAGTATCGATCAGATTATTTATATGTTAAAGAAATTGTTATAATTTCATTTAATATTTTTATGGTTAATAATATTACTTAATTAATCTTTAATGATAAAATTGCAGGATAATAAGTAAATGAAATTAGCAGTTGTACTATTTAGTGGTGGTCAAGACTCTACAACTTGTTTAGTACAAGCCTTAGAACAATATGATGAAGTACATTGTATTACCTTTGATTATGGTCAGCGTCATCGCACTGAAATCAAGTTTGCTCGTAACCTTGCAAGTAAGTTAGGAGTTACTGTACATAAAATACTGAATATATCTGTATTGAATGATCTAACCATTAGTAGCTTAACTCGTAATAATATTCCTGTATCTAATAAACATGAAAACTCTATACCAAATACGTTTGTACCAGGTAGAAATATTCTCTTTTTAACTTTAGCTGCTATTTATGCCTATCAAGTACAATCTGAGATAGTTATAACTGGAGTATGCGAAACCGATTTTTCTGGTTATCCAGATTGCCGCGATAATTTTGTAAAGTCACTAAATAAAGCTATTACAATTGGTATGGCACGTAATATACGTTTTGTAACTCCATTAATGTGGCTTAATAAAGCTGAAACTTGGGCCTTATCAGATCATTATAAAAAATTAGACCTTATACGCCAGGAAACAGTTACTTGTTATAATGGGATACAAGGTGATGGTTGTGGTACATGCGCGGCTTGTTATTTACGTTTTAATGGGCTAAAATATTATTTAGCACATCGATTATTAGTCTTAGCAAGATTAAAGAATAAAACTAATTTATAATATTAAATGTTTATAAAATTAAAATAATTTCTTTCTTCTAGTGTGGTAAATTATCAAAGTATTTGCTATACTTTATATAAAGTATCTATATAAATAAATTAATATTTTAAATTTTAATAAATTAAGCTTATTAGCTCGTTTAGTATCATCATATATTATATCATAATAAATTAAAGTTAATAATACTAATTATTTTATTATAATTAGTATTTTTTATTAAAATTAATAAACTTATACATATACTAATCTAGTATATACTATACTTGTATTAAATCACAGATCTATTAAATTTATAAGTAATAACATAAATTTAAAGATATTATTTTAATAAATAAGACCTTCTATTATTAACTATATTAATAATAAAATCTCTATAGATTATAACACTTTTTATATATATCATGTATAGTTTTGATTTTAAAAAATGTATTTATAATGATAGCAACTGTCTTAAATATTTAATAATACAATGATTATATATGATGACACATCATATTATTTATCGCTTTTCATAAGCTAAATTCGCAACTCAATAAATGCGATCATAATATATATTTTTATTTTTGGTAAATATCATTTTTATTTAATTATATTAAAAATTTAATTATACAAAATACTACGTGATATTGTTATATTATTTATAATATATATAAATCTTTTAAAGATATTTTTTAATTTAAATAAAATATTTTTATAATAATTAAAAAATTATAATTATTTATGCATTTGTCTGTTGAATACAAATATCTAATTTATTAGTTAAATAAAATATTTTAATATAAATATATAAATAGTCTATAGTTATATAGAGATATCAATTAACTAATTTATTAAATTTATTTTAAAAATATAAAATTATACTATAAAAATAGTACTACTAATGCATAGTACATGAATATTTTTAGATAACCATTAAGCTTTTCTTTAACTGTCATGAAAAAATATTTTATAATACACTATATGAGCATTTGATATACTTTGTAATAAAATATTACTCAAACATATTATATATAAAAAATATATAACATTAATATACAAAGAATTGATGTATATTATCAAAAAAAATTAATAAAATAATTAAAAATCTATTGATTATACAATAACATAAAAGTAGACATAATTTTTATTAAATAAACATTAAATAGTTTTATATAAAAATATATAATAATATCTCTTAACTATTATAAATTGCTAATTAACAATTATAAAAATATTTCTTAACTAATCAACCATAATTATTTGTAATGAAATATATAAAATCTCTTGGCATTAAAAAAATAATATTTATATAAAAAATTATTAAATATCTACATTTATACCTGTGCATCAGGATTATATTAATAATCTTTCCAAGATGATTGGGAGTATATAAATAATATTCATTATCTAACTAATCATAACTAATCTTGTATTTATTAAGATAAAATGTATAATTTTATCTTGACTAATATTGCATACAGATAGTTTTAATATATTACAGATGATGTTAAAGAAAAAATATTATACTTATAATAATTTATTAAGAAGTAAGCAATTATATTGCTGTTTTAGTTGTCTATATTATCATATAAAATATTATTAATATTTTATATATTTAATTCATTAATAATTATACTGAATTAAAGAAAAATAAAATAGCATATTTTATTATTTATAAGGCGTAAATAGTAATTATAAAGATTTGACCATAACAGTTTATTATTAAATATTTAAGACATGATTTTATATTGCTCATCTTGATTTAATGTTATTGTTTTAGTATTTTAAATACAGTTCTTTAACAATAATAAACAAGTAAGCACAATAAATAAACTTAAGATCTTAAATGAACTAATTAAGTAAACATTTAAATTGTATAAGGGTACACGTATCATGTCTATAGAGGAAAGCGCTACACCACAAGAATATATTAGTCATCATCTAACACAACTTCAGATTGGTACTGGATTTTGGTCAATTAATATTGATTCAATTTTTTTTTCAATTATTCTTGGTTTATGCTTCTTGGCTGTCTTCTATAAAGTAGCTAGGAATGCTACTAACGGTGTTCCAGGTAGATTACAAACTGCAGTTGAAATAATTATCAGCTTTATCGATAGCAATGTACATGATATGTACCATGGTAAAAGTAAAGTTATTGCACCTTTATCTCTTACTATATTTATCTGGGTTTTTTTAATGAATTTAATGGACCTTTTACCAATAGATTTTTTACCTTATATAGCTAAACATATTTTTAACTTAAAAGCTCTACGTATAGTACCTACGGCTGACGTGAATATCACATTATCTATGGCTATAGGCGTATTTATTTTAATTTTATTTTATAGCATAAAGATTAAAGGTGTAAGTGGTTTTATAAAATCTCTTACTAAAGAACCTTTTAATTATCCTATCTTAATTCCAATAAACTTTATCCTAGAAGGGATTAGTCTTTTATCTAAACCAATATCACTCGGTTTAAGACTTTTTGGTAATATGTATTCTGGCGAGCTTATTTTTATTTTAATTGCTGGTTTATTACCGTGGTGGTCGCAGTGGATGCTAAATGTTCCATGGGCTATTTTTCATATAATAATTATTACGTTACAAGCCTTTATTTTTATGGTTCTAACGATTGTTTATCTCTCGATGGCATCTGAAAAATATTAATTATTTTAATAACATTAATATGTATTTATACTAACATAAACTGGAGAATTTCATGGAAAACATAAACATGGATCTATTATATATGTCTGCTGCTGTTATGATGGGTTTAGCAGCAATTGGTGCAGCTATTGGCATTGGTATACTAGGTGGTAAATTTTTAGAAGGAGCCGCACGTCAGCCTGACCTTATACCTTTATTACGTACACAGTTTTTTATTGTTATGGGTCTAGTTGATGCTATTCCTATGATTGCTGTTGGTTTAGGTCTGTATGTTATGTTTGCTCTGGTATAAAATAAAGAGTTGTTAGTTTACCATATTAGAAGATATACTAATAAATCATTTAATAGGCATTGTGTTATGAACCTTAATGCAACAATTCTCGGTCAAACTATTGCGTTTATTTTATTTGTATGGTTTTGCATGAAATATGTATGGCCTCCAATTATAAATGCCATTGAAAAACGTCAAAAAGAAATTGCAGATACTATTTTACGTGCAGAATCTGCTAAAAAAGATTTTTACTTAGCACAAATTAATACAACCAACCAGATAAAACAAGCTAAAGCTAACGCTTATCTGATTCTTGAAGAAGCAAATAAACGTAAAGCTCAAATAATTAATACAGCTAAAATAGACGCTAATATAGAGCATACTAAAATAGTAGCACAAGCTAAAACTACAATTAATGAAGAGCTGAATCGAGTTCGTGAAGAATTACGTCAACAAATTTCTACATTAGTTATTGCTGGTGCTGAAAAAATTATTGAACGTTCTTTAAATAACACTGCTCATAGTGATATCATTGATCAATTAATTACTCATCTATGACAATAGGAAATGCTAATGTCTAAATTTATTACAATGGCTCGTCCCTATGCTAAAGCAGCCTTCGACTTTGCTGTTGAAAATCATAGTTTAGATCATTGGCAATATATGTTAACCTTTTGTGCTGAAGTTGCACGCAGAAAAAATATTATACAGATACTTACTGGTATGTTAACAATAGAAAAAAAATTAAATTTATTTATTCAGTTATGTGGTGATCAAATAGATACATTCGGACATAACTTTATTAAAATTATGTCCGAAAATCAACGTTTATTACTTTTACCTGAAGTATTACAACAATTTAATGAATTACGAAATATATTAGAAAATAAAATTCATGTAGAAGTAACTTCAGTGATAAATTTAAGCAAAGAACAACTAAATAAAATAAAAACCTCTATGGAAATAAGAATGTCTCGCAAAGTTATACTGAATTGTACAATTGATAAATCTATCATTGCTGGTATGATTATTCGAGTGGGTGATTTAGTCATAGATGGTAGCATTAGACATCGTCTTAAGTGTTTAGCGGGCGCTTTGCAGTCTTAAGGAGACTTAGATCATGAAACTAAATTCAAATGAGATTAGCGAACTTATTAAAAAACGTATTACACATTTTAATATAGTTAGTGAAGTTCGCAGCGAAGGTACTATTATATCGGTTAGTGATGGCATTATACGTATTTATGGTCTAGCCGATGTTATGCAAGGAGAGATGATTTCGTTAATTGATAATCGTTATGCTATTGCGCTGAATTTAGAACGCGACTCCGTAGGAGCAGTAGTTATGGGTCCATATTATGATTTAATCGAAGGTATGACTGTAAAATGTACTGGTAGAATTCTAGAAGTTCCAGTAGGACCTGGTCTGTTGGGTAGAGTTGTTAATACTTTAGGTGAGCCAATCGATGGTAAAGGTCCTATAAAAAATGATGGTTTTTCTGCTATTGAAGCGATAGCACCTAGTGTTATAGAACGTAAATCTGTTGATCAACCTTTACAGACTGGTTATAAATCTATTGATGCTATGATACCAATAGGTCGTGGTCAACGTGAATTAATAATTGGTGATCGTCAAACAGGAAAAACAGCTCTAGCTATTGACGCTATCATTAACCAGCGTAATTCTGGTATTAAGTGTATTTATGTAGCTATTGGTCAAAAAGCTTCCACTGTAATCAATGTTGTTCATAAACTGATAGAACATAGCGCATTAGCACATACGATTATTGTTGTGGCATCTGCTGCTGAATCTGCTGTATTACAATATCTAGCACCATACTCTGGCTGTACAATGGGTGAATATTTCCGTAATCGTGGTCAAGATGCACTGATTATTTATGATGACTTGTCTAAGCAAGCAATTGCTTACCGTCAAATTTCTCTATTACTTCGCCGTCCTCCAGGACGGGAAGCATTTCCAGGTGATATTTTTTATCTTCATTCCCGTCTACTTGAACGGTCTGCACGTGTAAATACCGAGTATGTAGAAACATATACTAAAGGACAAATAAAAGGTACTACTGGTTCATTAACAGCAATACCAATTATTGAAACTCAAGCCGGAGACGTTTCTGCATTTGTTCCAACAAATGTAATTTCCATTACTGATGGTCAGATTTTTTTAGAATCTAATCTCTTTAATGCAGGTATTAGACCTGCAGTAAACCCAGGTATTTCTGTGTCTCGAGTTGGTAGTGCTGCTCATACAAATATTATGAAAAAAATCTCTTCTGGTATTCGTACAACTCTTGCTCAATATCATGAGTTAGCTGCATTCTCTCAGTTTGCTTCTGATTTAGATGATATTACACAAAAACAGTTACATCATGGGCAAAAAGTTACTGAGATATTAAAACAAAAACAATATACACCAATGTCAGTTGCGCAACAATGTCTTATTTTATTTGCAGTTGAGAATGATTATTTAGAAGATATTGATATAGCTAAGATTAATAGTTTTGAAACTAACTTAATAGCTTATGTTGAACAAGAACACGCTAATTTAATGTATCAAATTAATCAAAATAGTACGTATAATAATGAAATTAAAAACAAGCTACATGATATTCTTAATACTTTTAAAGTAAATAAGTTATGGTAATACTACCCGAGGACACTTATATACTATAAAACGATAAAGTTTTAAAGGATACTATAGAATGATAGGCTCAAAAGACATACGCAGTAAAATTACAAGTGTTCAAAATACTCAAAAAATTACTCAAGCTATGGAAATGGTTGCTTCCTCTAAAATGCGCAAAACACAAGTTCGCATGGCAGCTAGCCGTCCTTATGCAGAAAATATACGCAAAGTAATTGGTCATATTGCTCTTACGCATTTAGAGTATCAGCATCCATACTTACAAAAACAAGATATTAAGTGTGTTGGATATTTAGTTATTTCTACTGATCGTGGTCTCTGTGGTAGCTTAAATATAAATTTATTCAAAAAATTATTAATAGAAATACAATTATGGAATAAAAAAAATATTACAGTTGATCTATTGTTAATTGGATCCAAAGCTATATCTTTTTTTTGTTCTATGAATGTTAATATAATTGCACAAATAACTAGTATAGGTGATAATCCTTCCATATCTACACTCATGAAACCTCTCAATATAATGTTACAATCTTTTAATACAGGGCGTTTAAATAGATTATATATAGTAAATAATCAATTTATTAATACTATGCTTTATGAACCTAGAATTCTACAGTTATTGCCTTTGTTACCACCTGATAATAATGAGTTAAATAAAAAATTATGGGATTATCTGTATGAACCAGATCCCAAGGAACTACTAGATACTTTATTACATCGTTATGTAGAATCTCAAGTATATCAAGGTATAATAGAAAACTTAGCTAGTGAACAGGCTGCGCGTATGGTTGCTATGAAATCTGCTACTGATAATGGTGGTAGTTTAATCAAAGAATTACAATTAATATATAATAAAAATCGTCAAACCAACATTACTCAGGAGCTTACCGAAATAGTTGGTGGGGCTTCCGCTGTTTAATTAAATTATATGAATTAAGTAAAGGATTCAATTTATGGCTATTGGAAAAATTGTCCAAGTTATTGGCGCTGTTGTAGATGTGGAGTTTCCACAAAATGCCATGCCTAAAATTTATAACGCACTTGAAGTACAAGATAGTGTTAAATTGATACTTGAAGTTCAGCAATTACTAGGAGGTATTGTACGTTGTCTTGCTATGGGTACTTCAGATGGATTACGTCGTGGTCTAGAGGTATTAGATTTAGAACATTCCATTGAAGTACCAGTCGGAAAAGCTACCCTGGGTCGTATTATGAATGTACTAGGTAATCCAATTGATATGAAAGGTGCTATAAATGAACAAGAACGTTGGTCTATTCACCGTGCAGCTCCAAAATATGAAGAATTATCTAATTCGCAAGAATTATTAGAAACTGGTATTAAAGTGATGGATCTAATTTGTCCATTAGCTAAGGGTGGTAAAGTTGGTCTTTTTGGTGGTGCCGGCGTTGGTAAAACAGTAAATATGATGGAGTTAATTCGTAACATTGCAATAGAACATGCAGGTTATTCTGTATTTACTGGTGTTGGCGAACGCACACGTGAGGGTAATGATTTTTATCATGAAATGATTGAATCTAATGTATTAGACAAAGTATCACTAGTTTATGGTCAAATGAACGAGCCACCCGGTAACCGTTTAAGAGTTGCTTTAACTGGTCTAACTATTGCTGAAAAATTTCGCGAAGAAGGTCGTGATGTATTGTTATTTATAGACAATATTTACCGTTATACTCTAGCAGGAACTGAGGTATCTGCATTGTTAGGTCGCATGCCTTCTGCAGTAGGTTATCAGCCGACATTAGCAGAAGAAATGGGTATTCTACAAGAACGTATTACTTCTACTAAAACAGGTTCTATTACTTCTGTTCAAGCAGTTTACGTGCCTGCTGATGATTTAACAGATCCATCACCAGCAACTACTTTTGCGCACTTAGATGCAACTGTAGTACTTAATCGTCAAATTGCTGCACTTGGTATATACCCAGCTATTGATCCTTTAGATTCTACTAGTCGTCAGTTGGACCCCTTAATTATAGGAAAGGAACATTATGAAGTAACGCGTGGTGTACAATCTATTTTGCAGCGTTATCGAGAATTAAAAGATATTATAGCTATTTTAGGTATGGATGAACTATCTGAAGATGATAAATTAGTTGTTGCTCGTGCACGTAAAATTCAACGATTTTTATCACAACCATTTTTTGTTGCTGAAGTATTTACTGGTTATCCTGGTAAATTTGTTTCTATGAAAGATACTATTAAAGATTTTAAAAATATTATACATGGTGTCTATGATTATTTACCAGAGCAAGCATTCTATATGGTAGGCACTATGGAAGAAGCAATAGAAAAATCTAAGAAACTATAACTCCTTAAGAAGATAAATACATATGGTTCCTACTTATTATTTAGATGTTGTTAGTTTAGAACAAACAATATTTTCTGGAAAAGTACAAAAAATTAAAATAACAGGCATTGAAGGTGAGTTAGGAGTGTTGCCTGGTCATACTCCATTGCTTACTACTATTAAGCCAGGTATGATATACATAGTAAACCAACAAGGTAATCCAGAATTTATATATTTATCCGGAGGTATCCTTGAGGTACAACCACAATCAGTTACTGTATTAGCTGATACTGCTATTCGTGGTCAAGATTTAGATGAACAACGAGCAATAAAATCTAAATGTCAAGCAGAAAAATATATTAATAATATGCACAAAGATATTAATTATATTGATGCAGTAGCAAAATTATCCAAAGCTATTGCAAAACTTAAAGTTATAGAATTAACTAAAAAAGTAATATAAATATATTTTACATATAAATTAAATATTTTATTATTACTATGGTAATAGTAAAATATTTAATACTATAGTATTAAATATCATTAATATGAATAAAATTCTAAAGTAATATATTATTTTTAATAAATTATTGATTTTTAATATATGCTACAAAAATATAGGAGTAATAATTCATCTAATTAATGTAAAATAAATGTAAGTACTAATGATTAACGATAATAAATATATAAACTTTTTATTATAAAATTAGAATTATAAGAATTCAACTATAATGCTTTCAAAGTAATTTTTTAGTAAATTATATTACTGTAAGAGACAAAGTATTGTTATTATAGTTTTTTCATAAAAAATATTCAATAATAATTACCATACTATTATTTAATTATAGTAATATTATTATTTAAGATAAAAAAATTATATTTTAAAGATTGATGTGTCATAATAAGTATAAAAAATATTAAAAAATTATTTATAGTGTATATAATAAAAAAGAAATTTACAGTAGTTTTTGAAAAGTTATTTAAAATAAGTATTAAAACATTATATTTAGTATCTCATTATATATTATTGTCATTATTATAATGACTTGATAAATAGAGAATCATTCATACATAAATATGATTCATACAGTATTATATAATATATTAATTTAATATTATCTATTGTTATTTAATACAGTAATTAAATATATAATTTTATCTTTATAAATATTGTAATATTATTTTAGAGATATTATTTATAGTTTTGAAAGTATTTTTTTATTATCTATCCATTATATAATAAACTAAATATATTATTTTAAATAGATGATATCTTTTATATATACCTTATAATAATGATTTTCTATTTAAATCAACATGTATTAATTTAATAAGATACAAATATAAAGTATAATAAGAATTATCTTAATTAAATGCAATGCATCCATTTTAGATTAATTAACAAATTATTTTATACTGATATTCATATCTATATTGATATTCTATATATATCATATATAAATGTGTAAGGGTAATGTTTAATACATTTGATGTAATATTTAACTGATATGAAAATATTATAAATCGTACCACATATTTATTAGTTTTAATAATGTATAGTTATTTACAAATACAATAAATATATCAAAATATACATACATATATAAAATATATTTTCAATAAAAATCATTTATTATAAATAAAGTAGTTAAAAATATTAGAAATAATTAATTAATCATAATAAATAATATAGATAAAATAATATTTAAAACATTATTTATTTACATAATACCAAAATTTTATATATAAAATACATTAATTTAATAACTGATTAATATATCTTATAAAATTATTTTATAATAACTAAACTGTATGATAAACTTTTGCTAATAAATAATTATATAGATATAGATTTATATGATATATAATTTAAATAACTAAATTTACTGCTATTAAAATATGATATTGATCATAATATATTATATATTATGATAATTATTTTATGATGTAATTATGTATGTGTATTATTATAATTATTCATATAACATTAGAGTAAATATTCTATGGTACTATAACTATCATTATAGTATATAATTAATATTGCATGATCATCTTATATTAAAGAAGTATAAAATTAATTCAAGTATAATATAATTCATACTATTAAATAATTAAAATTAATTATAATCATGCAGACAGTATAAACATTCTTATTATTAATTATTTATAAAGAATAATAACATTTTAATATTATTCAAGTATATAAATATGTATACCTTTATAAGATATCTTTTTTGAAAAAGATTATTAAAATCAATTTTTTTATAAAATATAAAATTTAAAATATTATAATTATTTTTTATTATATTAAGATTTTATGATTAATAAAATTTATATAAAATATATTATTTTTAATAAATTAAATGTTATATCTTTAGTATTCTTGCATTAAATAATACATTATAGATAATAATATTTATTAAAAATAAATATTATTTATTCTAATAATCTTCTAATAAATACAGATAATAATTTGGCGGAAGGATAGAGATTCGAACTCTAGGAGCTATTACACTCGACGGTTTTCAAGACCGCTGCCTTAAACCACTCAGCCATCCTTCCAAAAAGTTTGTAATATTTTAATGATTTTTATAATATTTGTCTAGCATTAAAAAAATTTATTATATTATTTATTAATATAATTATTTTTTATTACAATAGTATCAAGAAATATATTTTTATTATTTAATTAATAATACAATAAATATTATTTTTAATATTTTTTAATAAAAAATTCTTAGTTTTTATATAAATATTTTGAATATAGATAATGAATTACTCTATAGTTTTATAAAACTAAGATGCATGAATATACATGAGTTATTTTATATTAATTAACAAATAAAAAATATAAAATAAAATTTATTTACAATAAAATCATCTATATTAGATCTACTAATATTTCATAATATATTGTATATATTTATATATTGATACATTTTTATTTTAAAAATAAATTATGATCTTATATCAATCTATTATTAAAACAATATTAATTGTTAATATATTGCCTATAATATTAAAAATTATTTTTTACAAAAAACAATAAATACTATGTATTGTTTTTATAATTATTAATAACTGCATAATACTTATATTAATAAGTATACTAATAATTATATTAACTGTAATTATACTTATTTATTTTATTAAAAAATACTAAAGTTTAGTTTTCTGATAAAAATAATATATAATATTATTAAGTAATTTTATTTTTTATTATATTTTTAAAAAAATATGATTATTACTTAATAAATGCATTATTATAATGTGTATCTTATTAAGATATAATTTAAGTATTATTTATTATAAATAATAATATTCATAATTATCAAAAAATAGAATAATATTATTTATAATAAATAATACTTAATAGTCATAATCTATATAAAAAATAATAATTTTTTAAATACTAGTATTTAAAAATACATTACATAAATATATAATTATAAATTAATAAAATTATTCAGCATATACAATATATGTTAAGATATCACTGTATAAGTTTTATATTATTTTGTATAAAAAATAAATTATTTGTTATATATAAACATATTTCTATATTAACAAACTAATAAAAATTAATATTTTATCAAAATTTATTCATTAATAATTTAGTTAATTAAGTAATTACTTATTATTTATATATAATTTACTATATAATAATTTAATAGATAATATTTATTATTTATTAAATTATATATTATAAATATTGATACAATCAATAATATTATTAACAAATGATTAAAATAATTGTACTGAATAATATAATTCATATAATTCTAATTACAATAATACAATTTTTTTAAAATTATAATAAAAAGATAATCAATAGAACTGATGATCCTATAACTTAAAGAGGTACATTATTTGACTTATTATTAGAAATAATATTATAATAATAGTAACATTAAGCAAAAAGTATATTATAAAATATAATTATTTAGTAATATTATTATTTTAGATAATTATATTATGTGTTATTCTTTACAATTGTAATAGCATGTATACTATTATACAGTATAATTTTTGATATTAATGTATTTAAAAAATCAATATTTCATGATAATTACTCATATAATATTATTTATTAAATAATCTATATTAGATTAATATAATATTATAAAGTAAGTGACTATTTTTATTAAAAATATTTAAATATTAATATAACAAATAATAATATTTTACCAATAAATACTATTGTGAATATTATAATATTCAATATATAATATACTTCTATCTTATCTTTAAATGTTATATTAATAATTAAGGAATTTATTTTTTAATATTTTTTACTCTATTTAAAATGTTTTAATTTAGCGATTAATGTTCTTTTAAAGAATTAGTTAAAATATTAGTAGAAACAATCAATATAAGCATATAAATAGTATTACTAATTTATTTAGCATTGTTATTTTAGATAAATACATTTATTTCATTCAATTAACATTATACATAGATTAGATATAATAATTTTATTTTACCTATAAAAGTATTATTTTATTTTGTGTTTATAGAGTATTTTAGATTAAATATATTAATACCATTGTATTAAAAAGTTACTATATAAATTTTATTTATTTAACACAATGATATTAACTATTAATAGTGTTATTTATAAAAATATATAATATCATTAAATATTGAATAAAACTGATAATCATATACAAAGTAATATATAAAATATTTAAACAATACTATAATTAGTATAGTACAAAAAATTAATCAATTTATATTAACTGTATTAAATTAATTTATATGATAATGTAAAATAATCATTTCATAAACTATATATTCTTAATATCATTAAAAATGATTTAAACTATAAAAGACAAGATTAACCAATATAGAATACTAGATAAAGTCATAACTACTGGTAAGCTGATAAACCATATAAGTAAAATACTTTTAATAGTTTTACTATGTATACCGACACCATCTACAAGCATAGTACCAGCCATAGCAGAAGATAATACAAGAGTAGTAGACACCGGCATACCAGTATAACTTGCTATTCCTATAGAAAGAGCAGTTGTTATTTGTGTAGCAATACCCTGCGCATAAGTAATATTTTTTTTACCAATTTTTTCAACAATAGTAATAGATACACGACGCCAACCTATTGTTGTTCCTAAAGATAAGGCTAAAGCAATAGCAAAGATAATTGATATAGGTGCATATTCTATAGTTTGTAATAAATCTTTACGCAAATTCTGTAGAAAATGTTTATCCTGTGAATTATTATCACACATCTTAGCTACTTGATCAATAGCATCTGTAATACACATTAATAAACAACGTATTTTATTACGTTGATCTAAGCTTAAATCATGATAATTTTGTAAATTATGTAATATAGATTGACTATGATAAATAGCAAGAAGGCCACCAGATAAATCATTATGATCGATCATTGGTGTTTTTAATTGATACCCTTTAATACCTACAATTTTTGATACATATTCCTTGTGCGTTTGATAATATTGCTCTAGATGCACCAGTGCATCATAAGTCCGTATTATTTCATATTTATTTGCATCCATATTAACTACAAAACCATCAGGAGCTATACCAATTAAAACTAACATTAATAGACCAATGCCTTTTTGTCCATCATTCGCACCATGAGAAAAGCTGACACCAATGGCCGATAGACTCAGAGCAATACGAGTCCAAAAAGGTGGTTTACGTTTACCATCAATTTTTTCACGTTCTGCAGGTGTCATATGAATACGACGACGTTTTTTTGTTGTACTACCATAGTAACGTAAAAACAATATCATTATACCAGCTAATACTAAGCCAATGATAGGTGATAAAATTAATGATAATAATATTTTAATAATTTTTGGAATATTTAGAGCTTCTACTATAGAAGTATTAGTCATCATTGCATTAGAGAGCACAATACCAATAATAGAACCTATGATAGTATGAGAGCTAGATGCTGGAAGGCCATAATACCATGTACTAAGATTCCAAATAATAGCTGCTAAAAGCAATGCAAACATCATTGCTAAACCATGATTAGAACCTATATTCAATAATAAATTCATTGGAAGTAAATGCACCATTGCATAAGCAACACTTAGTCCACCAAAAATCACACCTAAGAAGTTAAAAAAACCAGACAGTATTACTGCAACTTTTAAGCGAAGTGAACGAGTATAAATCACTATTGCAACTGCATTTGCTGTATCATGAAAACCATTAATAGTTTCATAAATAAGAACAAATATTAATGCAGATATCAACATGATACTAGTTATAAAATCTATACCTATGAGCCAATGTAACATAAGAGTAAAGCCTGTTAGTCATCATGAATAAGATATATCATTTGAATCATTAGTAATAAAGAAAACATAAACTTTTAAGTTATTGATGCTATTAATGTTCAATAAATATTGAAAAATTTTTTGTTATGTTATTTGAGATCACTAAATATATTTTATTAATAAAACCAAGATATAATGCAATTTTTTACCGTTCTCTATTGTTATTAATCTGTTTGTATTTTATTTTTTATTGATAATATATTATATCTTTAAAATAAGTCTTCATGTCTATAGTATATGTATAATGATAATAAAAAATTTTTAATAAAAAATTAAATACATAACTATTCAATGAATATTGATACTAAAGCAATAAATAAGAAATAAAATGTATATATTACATATAGATATTGTTATTGTTTAATTTATATACATATTATTCTAATATTTTATAAGAAAATAAGATAATTCTTTTCAAGAAGATATATTCATATATTTATATATATAATATAACTACTTAATATATTTCTTCATATATAATTTTTAATGATATAATATATTATATTTATTTAAAATTAAGAAAACCTTAAAATTAACTAATTTTTATAAAAATATTGATCACAATATTTTATTTTATTTATCAAGTAATAATATGTATATATACATCATATGTTATATTATATAAGTAAAAAATACATATTATAACATTTTTAATAATTTAATGAATAACTATATATACTATTAATATTATTATGTTATCATGTATTAAATTAATGGTATAAAAATAACAATATAGTAATTTTAATATACAGTACTTTTATATTTTTATATATATAAGTTTCTAACTAGAAATATTCTTATTAATCTATATAAATAATATAATATTTATATTACTTTAATAAATAAAATATTAGTTAAAAATTTTGAATAATTATAACTTAAAATGTGTATATAAATATATTACTATGTAATTTTATAAATTATATGATAAATATATACAATATAATGAGAGCATCCATTTTATTTAAATAAAATCTTATAGTAACTATAAGCAATATAATAACATTATATTAATTAGAATTATTATATATCAAAAATATTAATATTTTATTCATTTTATTTCTTATGAGTATTATTATATTATACGATAATTTATATAAATTATATATACATTTAAAGTAATATCATTCATTATATACAACACTTAAATAAATCATCTTAATATATTAGAATATTATCAATATCTAAAATACTTAGCTACTAAATACAAAGTGTTTTTATAATTATTTTTAATGCAATCATTAAAAATTGATCAGTATTCATATAACAAAGAAAATATCATAGCATAAATATATTATTAATTTTTAATTTTTGTCTAAAAATACCTTATCCATTAATAATATTATATATACTAAATAAGAGATAGTATTAGTATATTACTTTAAATATTAATGTAGTCGTAAGTTAAATTATATATAATAGATTTGCTTGTTTATTAACATATTGAATATTAGTATAATATTGAATGTTTCACTTATATTGATAGTCACTATATTTGTATAACATTGCTAATGTTTGATTAATTAAAATTATGATAAATATCAAATAAAATACTAATAAAAATATTGAATATATTACATAATTTCATCTAATATTAAAAAATATTTTTTTAAAAAAAAATTCTAATGAATAATACATTATATATCGAATTATTATATATTACTACTAGTAATAAAATATTTTTGCTATATCATTAAAATAATAATTATATTATTAATAATATACCACTTTGTTATACTATTTTATAATATAATACATATTATGTAATATACTTATTTTATTGTAAAAATTACTTTAATGATAATATCATTATACTAAATAAATAGTATTGTATATATTTATCTTTCTATGTACTAGAAACAATTATAATTTTTCTATTGATAAATGTATTAATATAAGTAATAATAATTATATTCATTTATAATAAAATTTTTATTAACACAATAAATAAAACATTTTTTATAAATAAAATAGTATTTAAATATGGAAGATAAAATAAACAAATAACTTTTTTATTATAACATTTGGATTTAACATTTTCAAGCAGTATTATATTCTATTTATTAATAAAACAATTAAGATATTTATTATTATATAAACAATAAATATCTTAATTTAGTTAAGAAATAGTAAATTATAACTAATTTATATGTTATAATATTTAGTGAATATAATGAATAATAGTTAAATCTTATTATACAATAAAGAAGATAATTGTAAATTATAATGACTTATTTTTTTAAAAAATATTTAAACATTTACATAAAAGAAAAATTTTAAAAGTTATTATTAAAATTATAAAAATATTAAAAATCTTAAGATTTATAATTTATTACTATGATTCTAACAAGAAATAAAGATTGTAACAAAAAATATAATTTTTTACTTAATAAGTTTATTTACAATAATAATAACATAAAATATATTTTTTTAATTATACAATAATATTATAGAAGTAAAATCAATATAAAATAGATTTTTACTATACAAGACTAATATTAATATAATTAATATAACAAACTTACATAAAAATATTAGATATAGATATTACATATAATACATTATAAAATAATATTTTTTATATATATAATTTAATGAAATAACTTATATATTTAGTTAGAATAGTATAATTTTATATTTTAATTTGCACAAAGTGCTATATTTAGAATATTTCAATAGTAAAAATATTAAAAATATATTTAATATATAAGATGTATAAAAATATCATGAAAAATATAAAAATAATCTATCTAATATATAGATTAGATATTATTTATAATTTTTATAAATTAATATTGATTTATATTAAGTTGTATATATAACTAATTTAAATAACAAAAAATATTTTTATTATCATATAACACTACATATACTAATTATTAATATAAGTTAATAATTACAAATTTTATTAAATAATTTTTATATACTGAACCATATATAATCAATAACTTAATTGTTAAAATTAGTATTTAATTTTCAGTTATGTTGTTTCTTAGTTTATACACAAAAGTAAATCAAATAATACTATGACTAGAATCTTTACTAATCCATTAATTTTAATTGATGGTTTCTCATATCTATATAGAGCTTATTATGCTTTTCCTGCACTTACTAACTCTATCAATGAATCTACAAATGCAATATATGGTTTTTTAAGTATGTTACGTAGTTTGATATTAAAATATCAACCAAGCCATATGGCTATTGTATTTGATGCTCAAGGTAAAACTTTTCGTGATAATATATTCCTTGAATATAAATCTCATCGTAAACCAATGCCAGATGATTTACGCAAACAAATAAAACCATTACATCAAATATTGCATGCCCTTGGTATGCCTTTAATTATAGTATCTGGCGTTGAGGCGGATGATGTTATAGGAACAATAGCTCAACTTACAGAGCACTCTGAATATAATGTATTAATAAGCACTAAAGATAAAGATATGGCTCAATTAGTTACACCAAGAATTAAAATACTGCATAATCTTAATTATAAAATTCTAGGACCTCAAGAGATATATGATAAATACGGAGTGCCACCAAAGTTGATTATTGATCTATTAGCTTTAATGGGTGATGCATCTGATAATATTCCTGGTGTACCAAATATTGGAGAAAAAACAGCGAAAATTTTATTACAAAAAATAGGAAATATACAACAAATATATTCTCAATTAGATAAAATATTGACTCTTAATTTACGAGGAGCAAAAAAAATAATTAATACACTAAAATTAAATCAATATCAAGCGGAACTATCTTATTTACTAGCAACAATTAAAACTGATATTAAACTAAATATACAGTATAATGATTTAAAGATAAAGCCAATAAATACTGTAAAAATATATGAATTGTTTAAACAATATGAATTTAATATTTGGCTTAAACAAATTAAGATTGGTTCTTGGTTAAAGAATACAAAATATATTAATAATATATAAATAATTAAATATTAAGCATAAAAATGTAACTATAATTTTTTTAAGAAAAAATAACATATATCTACAATAAAACTATTATTGATAATACCAATACTATGTAATTTAATTAATCATATGTAAGCAACTAAAATTTTTTTCTTTTAATACTCAAAATGACTTATTAGATATACTGACTAATAATTTAATTAAATTATTTTTTGCTACTTTACTAAATACAACTACATATATTTTATTAATTATAATTAATATTTATATTGCAATATATTTATAATGTCATGATTTTTAAAGAAAATTAACATCATTGTTAGAGGATGAGAGATTACTAAAAATCAGTAAAAACTTTACATAAAGTAATAATGGCGCGATATGATATTGAGCTACAAGGAATAATATTGAATATTATACCAAAATTTTAGAATATTAATAGTAGAATTAATAATAATTATTTAATTAATTTAGTAAAACTTTACCTTAATTATGATGTTTTGCTTTGAAAATATTATAAATAATAAATATAATCCTATTTTATATCAGTAACTATATAAAAAATACTCTTTATATTCTTGAAAATGCTAATATTATATTAGCATTAAATTTGCAATTTTAATGCAAAGTAAAAAAATAACAAATCTTAAAAAAGATTATTAATATTGGATGGAATATGTATTACCGTTTTTTCACCTATAAAACATATTAGTATATTAATCAATAATAATCTTTCATGTATATATTTGCAAGAATTAGTTTATATATGATATAAATTAAAAACATATCATAAGTCTACAGAAAATATTTTTAATGTTTATACTCCAAAATAATTACAGAGTATTTTATTTAAAACACACAACTATTAATTTTTAAGAAAAATATAAGCGGTATTTGATTAACTAATAAAAAAGTATTAACGCAATTATCTCAACAAAGTTTTTAGTTACCTATATATTATATTATAACATAGTTATTTAGTAAAGTTCAAAAATATCTATTCTAAAAACTAATATAATTAATTAATAGTACTACTGGACACATACATACACTTTATTATCAGATTATTACTAATAGTAAATATCTTTTAGAGATCCTAACTTGCAAAGTATACCTATACATCATTATAAAGGATGTACTATCAAAGAATTATTAATTTGCAATATTAAGATATAAAATTATTGCTATTGATTGTTTGTAAATTAAATTATTACATAATAGCTAATTTATTAGGTAATAAAAATTCATTAGATCTACATTTGACTTATAGGTATAATATTTACTGTATAACAGCGGATATTATTAGAAGAAGTAACTCATAAACAACGTTGTTATGCAAAAAATATAAATTTTGCTCTTATATATGAAATAAGTGCTTTTACTTGGTTGATTATTTAAATATTAGATCAATTGTAACAAAATGTTATATAAGTTTATATTTTATTCGTTATTCTAATATAATTAAATATATTAATTATATAGGTAAAAAGTTTATTATATTAATGTCTTAGACATTCATTATATATATTTACACGATATTTATTCTCTTAATATTATATGTCGTAAAAAAGTAAAACTAGCCATTATTAATGTTTCAATATAAGACATAAAAGTAGATATTTTATTAAAATAGTTATAATTGCTATTAACACTTGGCTTATATAATAAAAAGAACATTAGTTAACATGATTATTCAAGTACACAATGAATGCATATTTAAAGTACATAAATTGATTATAGAGCATACTATAAATATGTATACTTATAAAGTATAACTTAGAATGATTATTATCTCTATAAATAAAGATTAGTATTAGAGAACATTAAAAAACATATAATAATATTATTAATATATAACAAGCTTAAAATGGGGATAGTTATAAAAAATATTAATTATTTAATAATATATAATATTTATATTATGTATAATAATATTTCTTAATTAATGTATATTATGTAATATATTTAATATTTATGCGAAAAATAATTATTTTCTATAAATTATTATTTATTTTTATAAAAATCTTTTTATAACTGATATACTATCGTAGTATGTATTCTTATGAAAAACATTAGCATATAGCAATACAATGTATTTATAAAATATTATTAATATAATAATTTATAATTTTTATAAAATACATAATTATTTCTTTAAGATATTTATATAATGATTTATTGTGATATGTTTATACAATGTCTATAGGTTTTACTTAAGTATAAGATTAAGTTATTTTAATAATCATAAAATAATTTATTAATTAAGTATGATTTGTAGATGATTGTTATATAGATAAATATAATACAGATATATTAACATATTTTAAATAAAATTAATTTTATATTATGCTAATATATTACATATATTATATAAAATACTATTTAATTAACTAAAAAATATTTAATAAATTATTATTAGATAACTAATGAATATTTTATTGTAAAAATATAATAATGACCAATAAAATTATTTTATTAAAAAATAACAAAAATATTTATAATAATCATGATAAATATAAAATTATTATAATATATGTCATTAAAAATGATCTTTTATTTTTATCGAAAGTAAATTAAATAATATAGAATATTAATAATTCATATTTGTATCATAGTAGTTATGATTTAATTAATATAAATTTATTCTTATTAAGAAAATAATATATAAAATATTATAGAATGATTCTAAGTAAACTACATAGTATATCTCATGACATGTAAATACTATTTTTTATGAAATTACTGTCTATAGTATATATTAAGCACAAATAAAAATATTTGTTTCTTATTTTTTATTTAGATGTCCCCTAAGAATTTTATTGTTTTCTACTAATATACAATATTAGTTCTTATCGTTTATTATCTCTAGATAAAATAACTAAAAAATTTCATAATAGTATTATTTGAGTAAACTTATTTGGTTATACAATAAAGACTTAAAAAGTTGAAGTGATAAGCACTAATCTTATACATAATAAAAAAATATTAGTGCATTTATATATATCTACCATACTAAATTAAGATACTTTATAGGTATTAAGTAATCATAGCTAATAATATTAATATAATTATAATTATTTAGCATAATATAATATTTAGTTTATAATATTAAGATAATTATAGTTTTTTACTATTTTAAATTTAGCTAATTATATACTTATATTACTTTACATAAATTGTTTTTTAATAAAAAGATAGATAAGTCAGTCGTATTAAACAGTATATGGTTATCTTTTAGTGCTATTACCGTACTTATATATTGTGTAGTTCTACTGTTTTGATAAAGTTTTTACTAAGTAAAAAAGTAAGCTGAAGAAACAAAAAATAGTAATGTGAAATATACATATTAGTACTGATAGTTTTAATCTAATATGTTTAAAAATTTATTAAAATTATAATATACATGTTAAATATATAGAAATTTCATAAATATAGTTAACATTATATTACCTTATAATATGTATAGTAATAAAATTATTTAAATAAGTATAATATTTGTAATTCACTAAAATTAGTACCGTAGAAAATAAATAATTTATTGTACTCTTTGATATTATTAAAATATCTATTTATTTAGATAGATTATTATAAAATAATATATACCATAATAATTAATTTTTATTTACTAAAATTACACTAATTATTATTAAATTTTTTAATAATTATTAATTTTATAATACATTGATATGTTAATTAAAAATATTTTACTCATATAATACAGGTCAATTATTAAGATTAATAACTAATTATTTGATTAAATAAGAAGATTATGTATTATATTACCGATTTTTAAGATATTTCATGTATATTATTAATAATAAAATACAATTTTATAATAAAAAGTATAAATAAAGTAATTATATAAAAATAAATATAATTTAACATTGATTAGAAGTTATTAAATAGATAATAAAAGTATTTTTAAATAATAAATATATATCACAATCATGTATTTATCTCATTTAATTTTAGATAAAAATTATTTATCAACTTACATAATAATATTGTTATTATATGTATAATTTACTCTAATTTAAATAATAAATAAAACATAAGCAACATATATTCCTATTTACTTATATATTAATTATAGAATACTATATATAAAAATATATTTTTTATAGTAGTAAAGCTTAATATATATTGTATATTAACATCATAATATTACATAAAAAATATTAAATTGTATAATTGATTGTCTTATTCAAATAAATAATATTTTATTTAAATAAATACATATCAATATACATAATATATTATACAACAATTATATAGTAATATGAGAAATATAGTAATATTTTAACATAACATTCTAAGAATTTTATTTTTATGAATTTATCAAAAAAATATTTTGTTAAAATATTTATAAAGTTAAAAGTATTCTATATAATAAGAATATCAATATGGTAAATACTAAAATAGTAATCTCCAAAAAATTATTATTTTTATTAAAATAGATAATCATATAGCATATAATAATTATTTTAATTATTATAGATAATATATTTATTATATAAATATAAAAATACTACTCAGTAGTATTTGCGCTCCATGACTAAATCACTAGTATTTAAATATATCATAACCTATAATTAATAAAATGATAAAAAATAAAATTATACAGCCTACAATATTGATTGTTGATTCTGGAGTAGGTGGTTTATCTATTTATAAAGAAATAAAAAATCTTTTATTACATGTTAATTATATCTATGTAATGGACAACCAAGGTTTTCCATATGGAGAGAAAAGCATAACTTTTATTACTAATCGAATTTTAAATATTATCTATACAGTACAACAATATCATAGTATATCTATGGTAATAATTGCTTGTAATACCGCCAGTACAGTTACATTACCTAAGTTACATAAATATTTTAATGTTCCAGTAGTAGGAGTAGTACCAGCTATTAAATCTGCAGTAAAAATAACTCGTAATGGTATTATAGGATTATTAGCAACAAAAGTGACTATGCAACAACCATATACGCAAGATCTTATTACTATTTTTGCAAATGGTTATACTATAAAAAAGATTAGCTCTTCTGAATTAGTAGTCCTAGCCGAATCAAAACTATACAACAAAAAAATTGATTATACTATCCTTAAGAAAATTTTATACCCTTGGATATCAATATCTCATCCTCCAGATACCATTGTACTAGGATGTACACATTTTCCTTTAATACGTAAAGAACTTGCGCAAGTATTACCAACTGGAACAGTTTTAATAGACTCAGGTAATGCTATTGCAAGACGTGTTTCTTGGCTTCTAACTCATCAAATAAATATATTAAATATTGAGTATGATATAGTCTATGTGACTAAAAACAATCCTTATATTCAAGATTTTTGGCCTATATTAAGTTTAATGGGTTTTTCAAAATTACTAGAATTACACTTGTTATCTTAATATTCTTATACTTTAAGAATATTAAGATAATATAATTAAGAATTCTATTAGCATTTTATAATTTAGTTAAAATATATAAATGGATTTATATCAATTTTTATATAATATATATTTTCATGAGACTACTTAAAATACATATGATCTCTATTATTATTTTATCGAATAAGCACTATTCTAAATAGTTAAAGCAAACAATAATTATAAAAATAATTGTATTAAATAGAATATAAAATAATAAAATTCAAAATTTAAATAATTAAACTGTAATATATGATATATATTTTATGTAATAAAGTATAATATATAATATATAAATTACATTTATTTACTATTTAATAGAACGCTTATTTTTATAGTCATCAATAGCTGCTTTAATAGCATCTTCGGCTAAAATAGAACAGTGAATTTTTACGGGTGGTAAAGCTAGTTCTTTAGCAATATCAGTATTTTTAATATTCTTAGCTTGTTCTAAATGCTTACCTTTAATCCATTCAGTAACTAATGAACTAGATGCTATTGCTGAACCACATCCATAAGTCTTAAAGCAAGCATCTTCAATTATACCTTTGTCATTTACTTTAATCTGTAGTTTCATAACATCACCACATGAAGGTGCTCCAACCATACCACTACCTATTGTACAATCTTCATTTTCAAATGATCCAACGTTACGTGGGTTTTCATAATGATCAAGAACTTTATCACTGTAAGACATAATTAAATATTACCTTTTAATTTTTTTTATTTTGAGCTTTATTTGCAAGCCCACTCTATAGTGTTAATATTTATTCCTTGTTTAAACATATCCCATAATGGAGATAAATTACGTAAACGTTCAATAGATTTGTGTACTAGAGTTATGACATAATTAATTTCTTCTTCAGTAGTAAATCGACCTAATGAAAAACGAATAGAGCTATGAGCTAATTCATCATTCATACCTAAAGCACGTAGTACATATGAAGGCTCTAAACTAGCAGAAGTACAGGCTGAACCGGAAGATACAGCGAGATCTTTTAATGCCATCATTAAAGATTCACCTTCAACATAATTAAAGCTAATATTTAAAATATTTGGTATGCTATGCTCTAAAGAACCATTTAAGTATACTTCTTCTAGTGTGCTTAAACCATTCCATAAAAGATTGCGTAATTTACTCAAGCGCGGAATTTCGGTAGAGATTGTTTCTTTAGCAATACGATAAGCCTCACCCATACCAACAATTTGATGCACTGGTAAAGTACCAGAACGCATGCCTCTTTCATGACCGCCGCCATGAATTTGTGATTCTATACGAACACGTGGTTTACGACGAACATATAAAGCGCCAATTCCTTTAGGACCATAAATTTTATGACCAGAAAAAGACATTAAATCAACTTTTAATTTATTTAAATTTATTAATAATTTCCCTATACTTTGCGTAGCATCTACGTGGAAAATAATACCAAGATTATAGCATAATTTACCTATAGACTCTATATCCTGAATTACCCCTATTTCATTATTTACATGCATTATAGAAATAATAATAGTATCTTTACGAATAGTATTACGTAACTCTTCGAAATTAATAATTCCATTGTTTTTTGGAGCCAGATAAGTAACTTCAAATCCTTCACGTTCTAACTGCCGACAAGTATCTAGAATAGATTTATGTTCAGTTTGACTGGTAATAATATGTTTACCTTTCTTATGATAAAAATGAGCAGCACCTTTTATGGCTAAATTATTAGATTCAGTTGCACCAGAAGTAAATACAATTTCACGTGGATCAGCATTTATTAGTTCAGCAATATTATTACGCGCAATATCTACTGCTTCTTCCGCGTACCATCCAAAACGATGAGAGCGTGATGCAGGGTTACCAAAATTACCATCTAAAGTTAAATATTGCATCATCTTTTCAGCTACAATCGGATCTACTGGTGTAGTTGCTGAATAGTCTAGATAAATTGGTAATTTCATTATTTTACTCCGTAAATCGTTTTTTAAAACTATTTATTGTAAATGAAAGCATTTAAAGAAAGTCATATTATACTATAATGGTAATTTTTATACATCTAAATTCATCATTAATTATATTATTATAACATTAGATATTTTATCATCATAACTAATACTTATTAGTATTTTAGAAATAAGTAATATCTAGTGCTTAATTATTCATTGAAGTAATTTTATTAAAATACTATTAATACATTAATAAATTTTGTATTTATAGAACAAGATCAGCTTAATAAAGTATTTCTATCTATTTTAATAGATGTATTATTTTGCTTAATTTATGTGATTTTAATAAAATAATCTATGACAATTATTTAGTAACTAATTCAATTTTTATTCATTAAAGATTTTATATACAAAATCATTCTTTTTATTTATCATAATAGCAATAAAAATACTTTTAATATACAAAAAATAAAGTAATAATTATTTATACTACAGCTAAATATATACATATCCTTATGCTTTAGTAAAATTATATAATATAATGCTCTAACTTTTTTAAAAAAAATACAGTTAAATTAAAAATTATTTATTATGATTTTTAAGTATTCATATCTATAAAAATATTAATCTTTAAAATACATATAAAATATGTTTATTTTTTAATATATTAATTTTTTAAAAAATATTATATTATTTAATGTATCTTTTGTTATATATGATATACATAAAATGTATTAAATAATTATCATAATAAATGATAATTTTTTATGTTTACTTATCATGCAATATAACATTGTTATATTAAAGATTAAATTCTTAACTTAAATTAACTTAAAATTCAATTGTTTATTTAAAGAAATATCGAACTAAAAATTATATTTATAAAACTAGAATAAATGAATACTTAATTCAATTGATCTAATTGAACTTATTACTAAGTTATTATCTTTAATTAAGATATTGAATTGCATAATTAAACTATTTTTTACAAGATATTGTTTAATAAATATTAGTTTTTAATCTAATTATTATTAATATATTTATTGTATTATAATAGACAATATTATTAGTATTAATTAAAAATAATATTTTTTATAAATTATAATTATGTACCATTATGAATATATAATATATCAATAAGCAAAAAATATATATAATATTTTAAATATTTGAATATCACTACAATTAATTAGATATATAAGTCATATATCAAAAAGTGCTATTTTAAAAAAATATTAATATACATATAGCTTAGAATATTACTGTTATAAATAATTTTAATATTATGAATTACTTCTGCATTTATTAATGTCAAAAACTCTGTAGAGTTTTTTAATTTTAGATAGTATATCACTTTAATAAAATTATATTATAAATTTATTAAAAAAATTAATATTAACGTTATAGGTATAATTTTTATTTATTATAATATTTTAAATATTTTTATAATTAAAATTTATTTATTTTATTCAATTATAATTTATAAATTTAGTATAATTTAATGTAATTCATTTAATACTAATATATTTTTATCAAAAAATAATAATATTCTTTTTATGTACTAATTTATTGTTTTATAAGAGAATTTATATTTAAGTAATATATTATATGTTTAATCATATTTATTATGTTAATAAATAATATTAATTACTCAAAATTAATATTATGCTTAATATATATTTTTTAAAACAATTTTTATTAAAAATATAATATATCCAATATTATATTTTTAATAGCTACATAAGACTTTATCTAAAATTTTATATTAAAAATATGTATTAAATAAATATTAAACATAATTATAAAAATAATCTATAAAGCTAGAACTAATTTTATTAGCTAGAATATACATATATTTTATATATATAATTTAAATGATATAATTATCTATATATTCAATCATATAAAATATTTTATACGTTAATATACTTAATATTATTTATAGATAATATTGTATATTAATAGATTAATCAATAGATATAATATAAAATTATACTAATATTTATTAACCTTTATTTTTGCATAAAATAATATTTATTAAGCATGTAAAACGCAAAATTTTTTCTATAATTACGTATTTAATATATTTGTCAATACTGATCATTTAATTAAATATGTAATATTTATATTTATAAATTAGGTATTATATGAATATATATTTTATATTAAATACTTAACTATAATGTATTATATATTTATATGTATAAACAATTTATTAATATATCATTAAGATAATATTATTTTTTATTTATTAAATATTACTGTAATACTTTAACATATTTTATGTGCAGAAATAATCTATAATTATTAATTAAAATGATTAAAAAATAATTATATATTTTATTAAGTTATTAATATAATTGATTATAAATCGATAATTACATATTTTTTTAAAAACACATCTTACGTTATTTAACACCTATTTAATATTTTATATATATGATATTAAAACATAAAATGTTACATATAATGTTATTGTCGTATATTAATAATAACATAATATATTTTCTTCTTATGTAGTATTAATTAAAAGATAAGATAATTATAATTATTTAAAATAATAAATATTTAATTATTTGAATAACAAAGATATCTTTTAAAGAAAATACAATTTTAAATCATTACAATTCATTCTTTATTAAGAAATAAAATATGTATTTTAATATATAAAAAGATAAAAATATTGATTTTATTTTAATATAAAAAAGAAATATATTTATATATGATGCTTATCATTATCAATGATAATAATATAATCTAATATTATATTAATAATTATTTTATAATTATTTATTAATATTATTATATTAATAATATTAATTTTTATATTTAAAAATTTTTTAAAAAATAATTATTTTATTTCATAAATAACTAATACAATAGATGTTAATAAACAATAATTAATTATCTTTGTACATAATATTTGTATAAGACATGCAAGCTAAATATACTCTAAAACAACCTGCTTCAGATATAATCTCATGTGTTCCAAAAACATCATCAAGCATCTGTTGGTAAGGCAAAAATTTATTAGCTACTATATATAATTTACCACCAATATATAAATGGTTCACTGCACCATAAATTAATTTTTTAGCAACAGATAAATTCATGTGTATTCCGTTATGAAAAGGTGGATTAGAGATTATAGTATTAAAATATCCAGTCACATTAGAATAAACGTTACTAGGAATAATTATTCCTTGAATATTATTAGTAATAAAAGTCACATAACTAGCATTTAATGATACTGCACTAACATCTGTAAGAGTTAGCCGAATGTGTGGGTATCGTTTTGCTATGATAGCAGATAAAACTCCTGTGCCACAACCAATATCTAATACTTTGCTATACATATCCAATTTAATTGAGGAAAGTAAAAGTTCACTACCAATATCTAAGCCATCACAACTAAAAATACCAGGTAATGTAGCAATTGTTAGTTCTTCTATTTGATATGTTCCCCACCAATCTTTCATATTAAAGCTACATTTTTTTTCTAAACATCCATAATATAAACTACAACGATAGGCACCATCAATTTTTTTTAAAGAACCAAATGTTTTTATTATATTAACAGAGCTACGTACTCCAGCATTATTTTCTCCTATTATAAAAATTTTAGTACCAATTGACATTAAAGAGAATAAAGCGTGCAAATGAAATTTTGCTTCTTGCTTGCTTTTTGGCCAATAATAAATTAAAGCATTACATTCTGTAATCATATTAAAATTTATAAGTAGACCAAAATAGCAATGTTTGTTATCCATAATATTATTTATTTGTTGCCAATAGTTATATTTATCAGTATAAACATAAACATCTTGTGCTTTTAATATTGCTGGAAAAGTATCATACATGTCACCTGTACAACAAACTACTAATGATTTAAATTTTTCACAATGACGCATTAATAACTTGCTATTAGCGGTAAATAATGACATATCAATACACCTTTCAATATACATTGATAATAATTTCAAAATCAATACAATAAATATATTATATAATAATATATTTTATAATAACTTGAAAAGTTTAGTATATGGTACATGTATATACTGTATATATTTTTATGTAAAAAATATATTTATTGATATATAAATATATAATATTTTAAAAGATAATCTTATGTTTTTATAATATATAAATATAATTTATTTTTTTATAAATTTAATAATAATATTAATGTTTACTTAAAATATATAATTAAATTATTACTAATATAGTATAAATATTATATGATTTTATCAAATAAAATTATAACCATACTTATAGTATTTCACATACTGTAATATGTATGTTATTAAATTTGCTCTTTTAATAAATAAAATTATTGCTAATAATATCAATATATTTTTGATAGAAGATTAATAAAATAAAATTTAATATTTTTATTTATATAATTATTCTATAAATTAATACTAATATATAAAAAATATTAATACAATCAATAGTACTTAAATATATTAATATTATTTTATGATATAACATATTCTCTTTAAAAAATATAAATACAAAATATTACAATATTTTATATATAAAGTAATATATATAAAATATATTATTTTAAATAATTTAGATAACATAAAATAATATTTGTTCTGTTGTTATTTTATTTAGTAAATATTTTTTTATATAAATAACTATATTATTATTTAGAATAATTACAATTAATATTAACTAAGTTAATAAATATACTTAAAAAATAATTACCATTTTTAATGAAAATAGAAATTTTTTTAATTAACTTTATAATATTAAAAAAATAGTAATTTAATTCATATTCATTACTAATCATTTATTATTATTTACTTATTAAGTATATAGATATATGAAATAATTGTAAATTAAATTTATTTATATATTACTTTACTCTAGAAATATAAATATATATTAATTATATTAATAATATATATGATAAATATAAATAATTTACTATACTTAATATATTCATTATATTAATAAAAATTTTTTATAATTTATTTGATCAGAGTAAATACATATTCTTTGAATATAAAATACAACTAATTAAGCAGTTATTTAAGAGAATAAATGCATATCTTTTTATATCAGAAACAATATTGTTTTTAAGTATAGTAATAACAATATAAAAAATATTTTGTTATTTTATATATACAAGATATTATCATAAATAATGATGATACTTATATTTTATTTATAAGCAAGTATTTTGTTTACAATCAATTATTACAATAACTATGATGATATGTATCCATTAAAATAATTATTTAATAATATAATTAAAATAAATTAATTTGTAATAACTATAGAAATAGAAAACAATAAAATATATTAATATTGAAATTTATGTTATGAAATTATCTAATTATATTGTACTATTCTTTATATATACACAATATTAAATATTAATAATATTTTTTTAAAAGTTAAAAAATATTATTATTTTCTCTTATTATAATGTTTAAACATTGTTATTAATACTTAATAATATATGTTGTTATAATTTTTTTAAAAATTATATTTTTTTATATGAATTTAGATGATTAAGTAATTTATTATAACTAATAATCATTAATAATGTATAAAATATTTATACATTAAAAAATATTATAAAGAAAACATTTGTTATATTTTATGAAAAATAACATAACATAATATATAAATAATTAATTATCTATTACTGTAGTAATAGATTCTATATAATATTTTAAAATAGATTAGTTAATTTATGTCATTAATATGAATTCATAAGACTTTAGCATACTATTTAGTAATTTTTACTGATGTGATTATATCATATATTTTGATAATATAACAATGTAATATAATTAACTATTATCAGAAAATACTCAAATAAATATATATATTTGGCATTTTTATATATACTATAAAAATTATTAATAATAATTTTATTAAAAATAAAATTATATTAGTAAGGCATTATAAATTATATTTATCAAGGCTATACTATGATATAATAACTTATTATTGTAATATATCAAGATATTATTAATAATAAATAGTCATACATTATTATCTATAAAAATTAAAAATATAAATTTAGGTCTATTAATTTTTAGAAATAAATTCTTATTGATATAAAAAAATTAATTATTTTAATTATTATAATCTTTTAAGTATTGAAATGTGTGGTTTAATTATTTCATTTATAATTATAATAAAATATATTTTATACAAACATATACATGAGTATTTATTAAAAGTACACTAATACTATATTAGTATAAGCAGCTATTGTAGTGTGTTATATCATGATTTTATATAGCACATTACATGTTTAATTTTATATATAATCATGTACAATATTCATAAATAATATTTGTAATGCATAATGTCCCCAAGGGGATTTGAACCCCTGTTACAGCCGTGAAAGGGCTGTGTCCTAGACCTCTAGACGATGGGGACATAAAACTCTACAAATATATCAATACTATTGATATTTATTTTTTTAATAAATATTCATTAAGATTTAATTAGTAAATAATATTATAGTTCTATTATTTTATTAATAGTATTTATGCTAATTCATACATATTTATGCTTAAAATAAATCAGTAATTATATTATATATAATTTTTTGTTATTAAATATTACATAAATTATATAAGCATAATAGTACTTTAAATATTTTTCGTACTCAATATAGTATATATTAATATATTTTATTGCATATAATGTTATTATTTTCATGTGTTACTTTTTTAAAAAATTTTGGTGATTATTTAATCAATGATTATTGTTATTAGTTATAGATAATATGTGTATTATATTAATAATAACATTATTATGTAATGTTACTACTATATAATATGATATATGATAATTATCTAAAAATCAATATTAATATATCATTCTTAATTAATTTTTTTTAAATTTTAGAACTTATTTAAAAATTATAACGCACTACAATATAGAAAAATTATAACATAAAATAAGAATACACTTAAATATTAAGTTATTACTACATATTATTTGATAACAAAAATATTATTTTTGAATAACTGAAAAATATTTAATTAAGCTTAGTATTACAAAATACATAATATAATTGATTTATTTATGATCTATATATAAGTATATAAATATATTAAGCATAAAATTTTTATAATTAATATTACATAAATATCTTAAATAATTTATTCTGAATATTATCAACAAAATTTTATAAAGTAATTATAGTATTAATATCTAAAATATTAATCTATTAAAAAATAAATAGTTATATGACTTGCGTTAACTTGCTTAGAATAAATTATTGATTTATTAAATACATTTTTATAATATTTCAGATAATTATTAATATTAAGTATAATGTTAATTAAATTAAAAAATTAGTTAAGTTAAATACTTAATATCTTACTAGTATGTATATTTTACTTTTTAGTAGTATTAGTTTTTCCATTAATTTATTTGACAATAAATAATATTTGCTGCTTATCTAACAAATGATAACGTGAATAATTTAGTATTCTCTAAAAAAATTAATATCGTTGTAGATAGTAAGTATTAAGCCAAAGCATTATAAATCTATATTTTTTATCTATTAGTATTCTCTATTTTAGTTAACGTAACGTAAAATTTACTTTAAATAATAAACTTAATATATTATTAAATTATTAATTGTGGTAATTATATAAATAATACTAACAATAAATATATACACAAATATCTTTATTTTCAATAAACTTATATGCATTTATTTACATAAAGATTATTTTATATAAAATAATATTGCACGTATAATATATAATAATTATTAGCTACTATATAAGAAATTATATCTTAATTTATCTATGATAATAAATATAGATTATTAATATTTACATGATTTATAATGTAAAATTATTTATTATAAATTTTAATTAGTTTAGTTGCGCCAAAAAGTTGATGTAAATAATACTAATAAAGTAAATACTTCAAGTCGACCAAATAACATAGTTATCACTAATACCCATTTTGCTGTATGATTAATTGTACTAAAATTATCGGCAACAATACCTAAACCAGGACCAAGATTATTTAATGTAGCAACTATTATAGTAAATGCAGAAAAATCATCTACACCAGTTGCTATAATAGTTAACATACTAATAACGAAAACTAATGCATAAGCAGAAAAAAATCCCCATACTGCTTCAAGAATACGTTCAGGTAAGGCTCGACTACCTAGTTTAATTGTATATACTGCATTAGGATGTACTAGACGTTTTAGCTCACGAGAACCTTGTAAAAACAATAGTAAAATACGAATTACTTTTAATCCTCCACCAGTAGATCCTGCACAACCACCAATAAATGCAGAACATAATAAAAGAATAGGTAAAAATAATGGCCAATGAGCTATATTTACTGTAGTAAACCCTGCAGTAGTTATCATGGAAACTACCTGAAAACATGCATAATTTAACGTTTGTAATGTTGTTGGGTATATATTATACAACCATAGTATTAAAAAACATATAAATATTAACGTAAATTGAATACCAATAAACATACGGAATTCTGGATCAAACCAATATACTTTTAAGCTGCGTCCACTTAAAAAAGCAAAGTGTAAACTAAAGTTGCAACCAGAAATAAGTAAGAAAAATATAATAATATTATTAATAGTTGAGCTTTTAAAATAACCTATATTAGCATCATGAGTTGAAAAACCACCAATAGCTATAGTAGAAAAACTATGTGAGATCGCATCAAAGATATCCATTCCGGCAATCCATAATACCACAGCGCAAGATATCGTGAGTAATAAATATATAAACCAAAGTGTTTTTGCTGTTTCAGCGATTCTAGGTCTCATTTTATTATCTTTAAGAGGACCAGGCATTTCAGCGCGATAAAGTTGTAAACCTCCTACTCCTAAAATAGGTAAAATTGCTACAGCTAATACAATGATTCCCATACCACCTAACCATTGCAACATTTGTCTATAAAATAAAATAGCCTTAGGCAAGCTATCCAACCCTATAAGGGTGGTTGCTCCTGTAGTAGTTAAACCAGAAAATGATTCAAAGCATGCATCTGTAATACTAAGATGGGGTCTTTCAGAAAATAAAAAAGGTAGTGCTCCTACGCCTCCTAAAACAGTCCACAACAAAACAACGATAAGAAAACCTTCACGAGGTTTTAAAATTTGTTTTTGTTGACGTTGCGGCCACCATAAGAAAATGCCAATTATTAGCGCAACTAAAAATGTCTCAGTAAAAGCACGTCCTGCACCATCACGATAAATTAGCGCTACTATTCCAGGAATAATCATAGTTCCTGAAAATAAGATAACAAGTAAACCTACAATGCGAATAATAGCACGAAAATGCATTTAGGTGCGTTCCTTACTTATTAAGTAAACATAATATAAGTAAATAATAATTAATTTATTATATCTATGTATAATAACTCATATATACAATTTTATAGCTATTTATAGTACTAATATTACATTACTAATTTTTAAAGAAAACAGTATATAGTTACTTTACTCAATACACAATTTTATCTTTTATAAATCAATAAATATTATGTTGACTATTTGTATCAAAATAATATTTTATATTCATATAAGTATAACTTTCTATATAGAATTAATATATTTTTTATATGTTTTATTATTTAATTAATAATAAATTAAATATTAATTGTATATGTAAAAATCATTAAATGATATATTAACTTTTAGTAAGTTTATAATAAATATACTACATATAAATATAATAATATTTTCTGTAGTTCAAAAAATGTTTCTCATAAGTAATTGTAAATAAAACAATTATAATCAATATTTATATAAAATCTAAATATTTTAAATATATTACTCCATACAATATATTAAATATATTTTAGTTAATTATTACTATTTATATTAGATAATAAAATTCTATTTCAGGTATTCTGTCATTATAATGTTATCAACATATTTAATTAATACTGAAATAAATATATAAATTATTTTTAGTATTTTATAATATTTAATATATTAGCTGTATTTTTTCAATAAAATAACAAGATATATTGTTATAGAGTATATTATTTAAATTTAAAAAATTTAAGATCATTATAATAAAGATATTATTATTTTTCTAAATTTGATTATCAATATTTAATTAATATTACTTTGTTAATAATTATAAATATTTTTTATCTTAATAAAATATTATATTATTAAGTACTGCAAATAAAGAATTTTTTAAGAAAACATTAAAACCATCAAGAATATTAATATCATTTATATTACAGAAGAAAATACATATTAAGAAATATCATAATTATATTAATAATTTATATTACTTTATTAAAATATAACTTAATATTATATATTAAGTTATATTTTTTCTTAAAAAGAATATATTATATCAAAAAAGAAAAAATTAATAATAACAAATTATAATAATTATTAATAACTTATTATTATTTAGAATAATAAAAAACAAAAAAAGAATTATCTAATATATCAGATGTATCATAAAAAATAAAATATATAATTTATATGACAAATAATATATTTCTTGTTCTTTCTTAGAGAGATGCATCTATTTTGGATATAAGCAGATAATAAAATAGTTAATTAATCATTTCTTTTTAAGTTAGTAAGTACAATATCATTATATGATAGAATATAATATTAACATAATATATTTATACTATATATGAAAATTTATATTTTATTAAAAATAATTAGATAAAAATTTTATTAAAAAATGTATTAAATGCAATGTATTGGTTTTGGTAAACCTGCAAGCTTAGTTGCTTGTTGTGCTGGTCCCTTAGGAAATAAACAATAAAGATAATTACTGTTAATATATTCTATACCATATTTTTTATTCATCTCGCTTATTAATATACGAATAGCTGGTGTAATATTAAATTCTAAATAAAAAGTACGTATAAATCTTATTACATTCCAATGTGCTTGACTAAGATTAAGGCATTCTTTTTTAGCTAATAATGGAACTAAATCTTCACTCCAATCATCAATATTTAATAAATAACCTTGTACATCCGTTGCTATACGACGACCCGTCAATTTTAATATCATAAATAATCTTCTTTGTTAGATATAAAAAATATTTTGTTTATCTTTATTATAATAAAAAAATAATAAGATATAATGATTATAATTAATTATTTTATCACATAAATTATATATTACAAAAAATAATTTTAATATACCTCATTAATCAAATCAATAATATTGATATATTAATCATACATTACATGTATTAAAAAATATTTTTTTGATAAAAAATTATATTTTATGATTTTTATACATAACAATCATCGTATTATTTAATATTGATATGTACTATAATAATAGTATTGTACTATGATTAAATTCATAATACTCAAGAAGTTTTTAAAATTATAATAATTTTATAAGATAGCTAACAATATTAATATTATCTTAGAAACTCTAATAATATTATATTATTATGATAATATAAAGAAAAGAGTAATAAGTATACTAATATTATTAAAGTTTTTATAAAAATAACTTTATTATTTACATTGTTTGTATTATACAGTACAGATAATAATACATTATGTTAACTATCTTGAAATGTATTGTTTTAAATTAATGTTATTTTAATAATATTTTTGTTAGTTATAATTTTTACTTAATAATAATGCTACATAAATTCTTAATAATAGCAGTATTATATAAATATAATGTTATTATGATAATAATAAATATTATTAAGAATATAAAAAACAAATAATAACTTCTTATTAGAATATTAATATTTACACTATAATTAATTTTATTTTTAAAAATAGTTAATCTATCTAATAGATTATTATAGATATAAAATATTATATATATTAATTATTTTTAATTTTATGTTAATTTTTACAAAATTATTGATAAATCAATAATATATTAAATACTAATGCATTATATTCACTATATGTAATATTCTTATTATTGTTTGATATATATAACAATTATTTATATAATAATCATTATATATTACTAAGAGTAATATATTAATTTCTATAACATATAGTTATATTATATTCAATAATATTTTCTTAAAAATTTTATTTATTTAATAATAGATTTTTAATACATAAAATATTTTTTTTACATATAGAAAAATAATGCAAAGAAATTCATAATAAAATATTTATTATATTATTAATTATTTAAGCAATGATTTCTATTAATTTAATTGTAAATTATTTATACTATTAAATAGTATAAATATAGATATGCATAAATTATATAAATAATATAATAATAATATATTAATATTACATAATATATTGCAATACTTTTTAAGTAGATATACAACAATATAATTGTATATTTTATTAAGTTTAGTAATGTACTATTTTACTAAACTTAAATAATAGTAAAATTTTAAAAAATTATTTTTAATATAGAATTAATAAAAATAACATTTAAAGTATTGAATATCATTACTTACATTCAACTAATTATTTTATAAAAATTTAAAAAATTAATAATAAGAATATAATAATCTTCTAATATAGAATATATTTTAATGTATCATTAAGTATATTATTTTATTAAATAATTTATTGTACAATTTTAATTTTTTATAATTAATAACATCATTATATAGAATATAATAATTTATTTAAATATTATTTTATTCTTTTATTAAATCATGAAATTATAATATTAATATTATAATTAATCATTGCTTAATTTTTTCATTAATAAACTAACATTAGTACCTCCAAAACCAAAACTATTTGACATTACAGTACTCATATTACATAACGTTGTTTTAGTAAAAATATTCATACCATGCGCCTGTTTGTCAAGCTCTTCAATATTAATACTTGGAGCTATAAAGCCATGCTCTAACATTAGTAATGTATAAATCACTTCATGGACTCCAGCAGCACCTAAAGCATGACCAGTCATTGCTTTCGTCGCAGAAATTGCTGGAGTATTTGTACCAAAAACTGCACGTATTGCACCTAATTCTTTTATATCACCTATTGGAGTAGACGTACCATGAACATTTAAATAATCAATTTGGGTATCTATATTTTTCATAGCCATACGCATGCAACGAGCAGCTCCTTCACCAGAAGGTACGACCATGTCGTAACCATCAGAAGTAGCGCCATAACCAACTATTTCAGCATATATATGTGCACCACGTTTTAAAGCATGCTCTAATTCTTCAACAACCACGATTCCGCCTCCTCCTGATATAACGAAACCATCTCTTTTAGTATCATACGTACGTGATGCTTTTTCTGGAGTAGCATTATAATGAGTAGACAATGCTCCCATTGCATCAAATTCACAAGCAAGCTCCCAGCATAATTCTTCACCACCACCCGCAAAAATAATATCTTGCTTACATAATTGAATAATTTCTGCTGCGTTACCAATACAGTGAGCAGAGGTAGCACAGGCAGAACTAATAGAATAATTAACACCACGAATTTTAAACGGAGTTGCTAAACATGCTGATACTCCAGAACCCATTGCCTTTGTAACCATATACGGACCTACACTACGAAGACCACGTGCACGCATACTATTTGCACCAGCAACTTGATTACGTGGAGATCCACCTCCAGACCCAACTATTAGACCAGTTCTATCATTAGAGATCATATTATATTTTAAAGAAGAGTCTTTAATGGCCTCTTGCATAGAGAGATAAGCATAAATAGAGGCATCACTCATAAAACGCATGATTTTACGATCAATCATACCAGTAGTGTCTAAAGCAATGTTACCCCATACTTGGCTACGCATACCAATCTCTTGCAGTTCAGGTGCAAAAATAATACCAGAACGTCCTTTTTTTAAAGAAGATAAAACTTCCTGTGTATTATTTCCAATACTAGAAATAACGCCTAAACCAGTAATTACTGCACGTTTCATACCTTACCTCTTATTTACCACACAGATAATTGTTTATTAGAGTTTTGAAACGTACTGTAACGTATACTTATATACTGAGCAAGCTCGATCAAATTTGCTATAAAAATAAAAAGATATTTTTGCGGTATTTTATTATAACTCATAAAGATTCTTTATATTTGCCAAGTTAATGTATTGTAATGCATTTTAGTATATTAAACAAAGATATTTGTATACTAACATTACGAGCATAAAATGTATTAGTGCTAAATGTAATTACTTTTATTTATTAAAGAAAATGTTTACAATTAAATAAATTAATATTTTTTATTTTAATAAATAAGCAAACACAATTTTAATTATATATATCATTATATGATTTATCTTTATTAAACATTTTTAAGCAAGAATTGATCTAGTAGTTTTGTGGAAAAAATATTAATAATGACATAAATAAAAAGTGTTCTAAAATACTATTAATCAATAATAATTAATTCATTTATCTATTAAGTAATGTCTAAGTATTCCAAATCAACAATTTTTAATAAAATTATTTTTTATAAAATATTTATTGATAGAAATTATTTCAGTACTTTATAATTAAAGTATATAATAAAACTATAAATATTTTATTATTTTATTTATATAAGAAATTTTATAGAAAATATATACAATATATTTACTTGGTTATACAAAATTCATGCATATTAATAAATTAAAATTATAATTATTAATTAATATTTATTATATTTTTAAAACTATTATATTGATTGCCGATAGAAAATACTGGTATATTATAATTTATATTTTGTATTTAAATAATTATTACTACATTTTCTTGATATGCGCTATTAAATTTGCTTTATGTCGTGCGGCTTTATTTTTATGAATTAATCCTTTGCAGGCATGACGATCTATAATAGGTTGCATGTTATTAAATGCATTTTGTGCAGCAATTTTATCACCAGTGGCAATTGCTTCATATACTTTTTTAAGAAAAGTGCGTATCATAGAGCGACGACTAACATTATGTTTGCGACGTTTTTCAGATTGTACAGCACGTTTCTTAGCTGAATTAATATTAGCCAAAATTAGAAATCTCCTTTATTTTTATAAAAAAATTAAATAAATATATAGTATATATACTATATTTAATGATATATTATTTGTAATGTTATGTAACAAAATATTACTGATTGTTTATATTATTGACAATATAATATCTTATATATATCTATTTGTAAAATAAATCAATAATATTCAATATTATTGATTTATTATTTATAATAATTTTTTTAATAAACATTATTGTACAACTAGTTAAAGTTATTTAAATATTATTAATTAGATAGTTAATAAAGATAATAAACAAATTGCTGTTTAATTTTGTCATTATATTGAATAAGTAATAAATATTATTTTGTGATTACTTTATAATAATTAAATATTTTATTATTTATTAATATAGTATGTTTAGGTAATGTTTATATTCTTAGTTTTGAGTAGACTTTGATATTAAAATAATCATAACCAACCATTAAACATTATTATTTTAAATACATAGAAATATGATAGATATCATGTTAACATAAAATCATGCAGTAAAATTCTAAAAAATAGTTTCATAACGTTTATAAATTATTTATTCAGATACTTAAGATATCTTTTATTACTATAATAACAAATTACTTGAATATTAAAGGTCATTATTTATACGTCATTCATTATTAATGATTGATTATGCATTATATAAGATGTTTTTTAAAAATTTAGTTTTATTATATAATACATAAATAAAATCCTAAATAATAACAAAATTATTACTTTTATATTTTTAAGAAACATATATAATATTTAATTATGCAATAAAATATTTTTTATTATCTTATATAATAAAATTGAATTTGTTGATGTCTGAATATTTTTTAATAAAATTTTTAATATACTTATTAGTATGTATATATATTATTTTTAGATAAAAATTAAAGATTATGATAAATATTTACATTCACATTATTATGTATCATATATATTTTCTTTAATGATATAGAAATTATTTTTCAAGAAATTTTTTAGTTATCATTATCAATGAATAACTATAAATATATTTTAACTGCTTTTCTCTTAAGAAAGAATCTATTTTTTAAATAAACAATTGAGTATTATTACTTAATATTTATTTTTATTTAATAATTTAATAAGAGTATCATATTATATCATATAAAATTAAAAATCAATAATTTCAAATGATTGCATTATTAACTTCTCTTAAAAACTATTGCGTTCTAATATTTAATTAATTAATATTATTTTGTAATCTATATTTTATAAACATACTATGTACTAATAAAATATATTTATTTAAAATACATATTAGTATGATAATAGTATATTCTTTGTACGTAGAATGTATTGTAATTAATGAATAAAAACTCTAAATATAATATTATAAATATTTTTGATATTTTTATATATTTTGTTTAAAAGGAAATGCACCCAAATACTATTTGGTATTAAAATAATATATTATATCTATGATATAGACCTAAGTAATATATAAAATAATATTTACTCATTAATCTTAAATAAATATCATTTATAGCATAGATAATGACATCAACAGTGCATATAACTATTTAATTACTAAATAAGATAAAATATAGTAATTTTTCTTAAAATATCTTAATATGCTTAGTTATTGCTGTAACTACTAATAAGAAAATAAAAGAATTAATGAATGTATATTAAAATAAAATAATATTTATTATATTATATAATTTAATAGATATGAATAACTAAGATATAATCTTATTATCTCATTCATTTCTAATAAATAATTAATTATTATAACATGTTATATGAGTTATATTATTAGTATTAATATAATTTATTATGCAAAATGCTATTTAATTGATTTTTAATTTTAAGGTACTTAGTGTTTTATATCATAAAAATAATAATAGACAAAAAATATACTATTAATTTTGAATTTTTTGAAAAAGTTTTTTTATATAAAATTTATTTGAATCTTTAAGAGATTAAGATTTTTCAAAAGAAATTAAAATGTATGATTATATCATACTATGGTTTATCTCGCATTTCGAATAAAATTAATTTACTGATATTAAAAGTATTTATAAAAATTAATAGTTTAATATTAAAATAAATTTTAGAAAAAATAGTCTACTAAAATGTAAAAATTTTTCTAATTTTATAGAATAATGTATATATTTGTTATTATTTACAATAGCATAACATTTAATAGATTAAGTAATACTAATTATTCGTATGACTATCTAAGAAATAGCTTTATCATGACAAAATTATCAGGAAGATATTTTTTATTTTTAGAAACGATAATACAATACAAATAACTTAATAATGAGCGTATATTCTTTTTTATAGTTTCTGTTATTAAAATTTTAATATTTTTATTTGTTATTTAAAATAGTAACATATTATTATTTAATACAATGTATATTATTGTCTTAAAATAAATAATAATATGTTATATAAAATACAATAATAATAAATAATTTTTAAAAATATCTTTATTTAAGGTATAGATCAAAAATTAATACTAATCTTTAGTAAGATAATATCTTATATATAATAATTATTTATATTATTTTATAAATTTTAATCAATTAGTATTTGATATTGACTATTAATCATTCTTCGTACAGTATTTTTATTATAAAAAATATTTAACTAAATTATAATCTAATTACAATAAAGTAATAATATTATTTAAACATTTAAAGGTAAGGATAGTATAATTTTTGTATAGTTTTTTAAAAAAATAATAATATATAAGATATTGCCTAATATAATATCATACAATAATTAAAAATATAACGAAATACATAATATGTATTTATAATAATAAATATTGCTTATTTAAAACATTATATTTTTAGTGTAATATTAATAATAATAATATATATTATTTAGAAATATATTAATTTTAATACATTAAACATTAAAAATAGTTAATTCTATATAATTATTTTACTAAGTATTTGTTATTTATAGAAATTTTGTAAAATAAAAAATATGTATTGTTATTTTGTATAATATGTAATTGATACATATTATCTAGAGAATATTTTATTATTAAATAATGATACGAATATACTATATTATTAATTGTATAAAAATAATTTACCATTATTATATTGTTATATTAATTATTTATTAAATATAAAATGATATTATAATTAATTATTTATTATGTATATAAATAATAATACATTAGAGCAAATATATAATCATAAATTAATTTATTAATAAATAGTATATATATTACATATTATTGATAACTAATTAGTTAGTACTCTCTATTTTTGTTGATTAATAATTAATCATTATATCATAAAATATAAATATTATCTTACACATATTAAGATATATATGCAGTAAATAAAATTACTTAACATATTATGTTTAACCTATATTTAATCTATACAACAAATAAATGAATAATTATTAATTATAATATATCATTGGCTTGTAATACATAAGTATATAAAATGCTATATTATTTATTTATTTTTTATGTTATTAAGTTATATATAATTATAAGTATAATTAGTATCTTGTACGTTTATTATTATGTTATAAAAAATAATTATTTAATGAAATTATAATTATAAAAATGATTAAAGAATCAGTATTATATAATATATATTACAATATAATATTTCATTTTAATTGATTATAAAATATTTTTTAACTTATATTTTTCTTGGTAAGAATAGAGTTTTTATTTATTTAATATATTAGAGCATATATATCTAATATATCATTTAAAAATAATTAATATATTAAGTAATATTTATTAAATATAAAATAATTTTAAATTTTAAACTTAATATAAAAACGTTACATTATTTTTAATATCAATATCATGTTAAAATTTATTTTGAATAAATTCTTAGTTAAATTATAATACATTACATTCTTTAATGTGTAAATTAATCAAATATTGAGTACTGTTGCTTAATATTAAGATAAAATCTAAAATATTAATTTTATTTTTTACTAAAAATAATGTATCATATGCGGTGTATTATGTTTTTAATGCTAGAGGTTGTCATTGAAATATGAATTAAATAAAATAGACGGATGCGCACGTCGTGGTCGTTTAATTTTTAAACGCGGTGTAGTAGAAACTCCTGCATTTATGCCTGTTGGTACTTATGGTACCGTAAAAGGAATGACTCCTGAAGAGCTCCAAGACATTGGAGTACAAATTTTACTTAGTAATACCTTTCATTTATGGTTACGACCAGGATATAAAATTATTCAAGAACATGGAGATTTACATGATTTTATGCAGTGGCATGGACCAATATTAACAGATTCTGGTGGTTTTCAAATTTTTAGCTTAAATAAAATACGTAATATTCAAGAAAAAGGTGTATATTTTCGTAATCCAATAAACGGTTCTCCAATATTCTTAAGCCCTGAAAAATCAATAAAAATACAACATTATCTTGGTTCTGATATAGTAATGATTTTTGATGATTGTACTCCATATCCAATAAATTGGAATGATGCAAAACAATCTATGGAGAGATCCTTAAGATGGGCTCAACGTAGCCGTCAAATATTTGATCAATTAGGTAATAAAAACTCATTATTTGGTATTATTCAGGGTGGAATCTACGAAGATTTAAGAGATATATCGCTTAAAAATATTATAAATATAGGGTTTGATGGTTATGCTCTGGGCGGTTTAGCGGTAGGAGAATCAAAAAAAGACATGTACCATATTCTTGATTATATTTGCCCTAAAATGCCAATAGAAAAACCACGTTATTTAATGGGTGTTGGAAAACCAGAAGATTTAATAGAAGGTGTTCGTCGAGGTATAGATATGTTTGATTGTGTTATACCAACACGTCATGCGCGAAACAATCATCTTTTTGTAACAACAGGTGTCATAAAGATACGTAATGCTCAATATAAATATGATACAAGAATGTTAGATGCAGACTGCGATTGTTATACCTGTCTTAATTATAGTCGTGCATATTTACATCATCTTGATAAATGTAAAGAAATTCTTGGTATACGTTTAAAAACTATACATAATATTCGATATTATCAACATTTAATGATTGGTATACGTACAGCCATTGAAAATGGTCAGGTAAATAATTTTATTGATGATTTTTATAAAAATAGATGCGATTAAATGTTATCAATTAGTATGAAATAAAAATAGTTTTATTTGAGTAAAAAATATTCTTAATTATTTAATTACTTAATAGTAAAAATTATTTAATAAAAATTAAAAACTTATAATTATTTACAATATATGAATTATTCATTTATAATTTATATATAGTTATTATATTTAATATATTATTTATATGGAGTTATTGATGAGTTTATTTATTCCTAGCTCTATAGCATCTACTGAGGTGCAAAATCAAGATAGTCCATATTCCTTAGTAATTATGCTATTTTTATTTGGTCTCATTTTATATTTTATGATACTATTACCACAACAAAAACGAACTAAAGAACATAAAAGATTAATAAATGCAATTAGCAAGGGTGATGAAGTGATGACTAATTGTGGTTTTCTTGGTCAAGTGACGAAAGTCTCTGAAACTAATTATATTACTATAGCATTAAATGAAACCACTGAAGTCATTATAAAAAAAGATTTTATAACTGCTATTTTACCAAAAGGTACTATAAAAGCTTTATAATGATTAATGTAGCTAATGTTTATATTAAATATTATTATTACATGATACTTATTTAAAATAAGTAATATTTATATTATAAAAAATTTATTAGTCACACTAATATAAATGTTTAGTATAATTAAATTGTATATAGATTAAAAAAGAATAGTTAAAAATAAAAATTATTAAAAATATACTATTAATTATAATACTTATTATAATAAATATATGAAGAATTATTGTAATAACTAACAAGTAATAATTAATTTTATCTTTTTAAGATTATATTATTATAAATAATACCTATAAAAAATTATTTTAGTAATTCAACAATAATGAATAAGTAATTTTATTTATATATTTTTAATAAATACAAATATATATTTAAATATATTATCAATTTTTTAAAAGATAATTAATCAATTATCAATAATATAACATTTATTATTAATGTTAATTTTTATAGACTATTATATTTTGATATTAATTTTATAATAAGTAGCTATTAATATTATTATAATATTTAATTATTCATTTAATATATATAAATATTGTTATACTATATTTTATATCAATAATATTATATATTTATATACTTAATTAAATAATAAGTATTCATAATATTTAAACAAATATTATAGTTGTACTAATCCATATTATATATATTAATATTTTATATGAAATAATTATAATATTCATTATATATAATTACGTACGATCACTATTTTTGACAATTTTGTATTTAACTACTCAATTTATGAAACTTTCTAAGTATAGAAAGATCATAAGGAAATATCCATGTTAAATTGCTATCCTTTATGGAAGTATATCTTGTTGATATTAGTATTTTTTTTAGGTCTACTTTATGCACTGCCTAATCTTTATGGCGAAAATCCAGCTCTTCAGATTGCTAGTATAAATAATAGTGTAATTACTGATAAAACAATATTAATTAAAATCCGTGATGAACTGAAAAAAAATAATATTGTAAGTAAATCTATTAAATTAGAAAATAATACTATAACAGCACTTTTTAAAAATACTGATATTCAGCTACAAGCACGTGAAACGCTAATAAATATATTTAGAAATAACTATATTATAGCGCTAAATCTTAAACCTGCTACACCTAAATGGTTGAGAAAAATTGGTGCTGAGCCAATGAAATTAGGTCTAGATTTGCGTGGTGGAGTATATTTTTTAATGCAAATTGATATGAATAACGTTTTAGAAAAATTAAGACAACAAGTTATCGATTCATTACGTTATAATCTTTATAAAAATAATATTACTAATTTTACAATTAATAAAATAAAAAAAACTACAGATAAAATAGAAATAATCTTTTCTGATACTAATACTCGCAATCAAAGTAAGAAATATCTTTCTTCATTCTACAGTAATGTAATATTTAGTAATATTAATGATCATTCTTTAAAAATAATTATTACTAATAATAGCCAACAAAAAGAATATGAATATGCAGTACAACATAATATAAATATTTTACGTCATCGTGTTAACCAACTAGGTATTGCTGAACCATTAGTACATCGATATGGTACTGACAGTATTGTAGTAGAATTACCTGGTATTCAAGATACTGTACTTGCAAAAGAAATATTAGGTACAACCGCAACTTTAGAGTTTCATTTAGTTAATACGCATATTAATAACACCGTTAATATTAATGATAATAATCATCTATCAGAAGATTCCGAAATTAAATATACACGAAATAACATTCCTATTATATTATACAAAAATATAATACTTACCGGTACTCATATTATTTCTTCTAATGTAAATAGAGATGAATTTAATCGCCCTCAAATTCAAATAGCTCTTGATAATTTTGGTGGTAATATTATGACTAACTTTACGAATCATAACCTTGGCAATGTAATGGCTACGTTATTTGTAGAATATCAAAATACGGGTATCAAAGATGTTAACGGTAAATATATACTTACCAAGAGAGAAGAAGTAATTAACTTGGCTACTATTAAATCTCCTTTGGGCAATACCTTCTGTATTACCGGCATGAAAGATTTTAATGAAGCTCATCATCTTTCGTTATTATTGCGCGCAGGTACATTAAGTGCACCAATGCAAATTATTGAAGAGCGTATTATTGGTCCAATTTTAGGCATGCATAATATTATTCAAGGTCTTAAATCATGTCTATGGGCAGTAATATCTTCTATTATATTTATGATAATCTGGTATCGTAAATTTGGTTTTATTGCGATAACAGCATTAATAATTAACTTAATACTAATTGTGAGTATTATGTCTTTATTACCAGGAGTAACACTAACAATGCCTGGAATAGCAGGAATTGTATTAACTCTTTCTATTGCAGTTGATGCTAATGTGCTTATCAATGAACGCATTAAAGAAGAAATAAAGAATGGCTATTCTATACAGCGATCCCTACATAAAGGTTATCAATATGCCTTTTATAGTATAGCTGATGCAAACTGTACAACACTTATTACTGCAATTATTTTATATATCATTGGTACTGGTTCAATACAAGGATTTGCTATTACTACTGTTATTGGTATTGCAACATCAATGTTTACTTCAATATTTTGTACGCGAGCCATTGTTAATCTAATTTATGGTGGTAAACAAATTAAAAAAATATCTATCTAGGAGGTTGACGAAATTCATGGTACAAGAATATATTATTGAAGAACTTAACCATGGCCGTAAAGTTATTGATTTTATGAATTTTAAATACTTTGCTTTTGTAAGCTCAGTTATTTTGCTATGTACTTGTCTCAGTATCATATTTATTAAAAAATTTGATTGGGGTATAGATTTTACTGGTGGAACAGTAATAGAAATGACCTTAGAAAAAGAACCTAATTTAAATATATTACGTCATGCAATAAAACAATCTGGTTACAATAATATTGTCTTACAAAAATTTGGTAATAATCATGATATTATTATTCGTATAGCATCAATACAGACATTAAATAATAAAATTATTTTTATTGTAAAACAGGCGGTACAGGGATCTGTTTTGATTAAACGTATAGAATATATTGGTCCTAGTATTGGTAAGGAAATGATCCAAACGGGTAGTATAGCAATTTTAGTAGCTCTATTTTGTATTCTTTTTTACCTTGGATATCGTTTTGAATGGCGCTTGGCTATAGGATCAATTATTGCTCTAATACATGATGTTATAATTACCCTTGGTGTATTATCGTTATTTAATATAGAGATAGATCGAACTATTATAGCATCTCTCATGTCTGTTATTGGATATTCCTTAAATGATAGTATTGTTATTTCTGATCGTATTCGTGAAAATTTTCAAAATATTATTTATGGTAAGCCTTACGATATAATAAATGTTTCACTAACACAAACTTTACAGCGTACTATTATAACTTCTGCTATAACCATAGCTGCAATTTTTATATTGTATATTTTTGGTGGCGCAATGTTACATAGTTTCTCTTTAACAATGTTAATCGGTGTTACTATAGGAACTATTTCTTCTATATATGTTGCATCATCATTAGCACTACAATTAGGTATAAAACGTGAACATATTGTTCTGTCTAAAGTTGAAAAAGAAGGAGCAAATTTATTCTAAATACTCTACTATAAATTTATTGTAGGTAAACAATATATGACATAACTTATATAAGTTTCGAGATTACAAAAAATAATACTATAATGTATAGTAAATGTTTTTATGAAAATTATATATAAATATATATTTTATACATATTATATATTATTTAATTACATTGCTTATCTTATCAGTATAAGATACCTTCTGAATAGAATAACTCAAATATATTATTTTTTATTAATTTTTTGATGAAGATTTCACAATATTTATAAATATCAAAAAAACATATTTTATGTTTTTAAAAAAATTATATATCTTATATTTAAATATTTTTATACTTTAAAAGTATAATTACTTTTATTATAATTATTAGTTATTATGATAGTAATTATATTTTTAATAAATCTTGTTTATATTGATAAATATTCCACATGCTAACAGTTACTCAAAATATTACTACTTTGTTTTTATGAATTATTTTTTATTGTTATGTGATAATTAATATTTTTATACATATTAAAATTTAATTTTTATAAAAAAATATTATTTATTATTAAATAATTAATAATATAATATGTGATATAGTATATATTAGTTTCTATTAGTGTGATTTATATAATACTAATTTTTAGGAACTAATATAATTTGATGAATAATATAAATTTATTATTATAAATAATACATTTAAATTTTATTGTTTACTATTATTAGGTATTTATTATCTTATACAAGATTATAATTTTACATACTAAATAATATTTACACAAAATATTAACTTTTTAAAAATTTATATATTAAATACATTAAATATTGATAAAGTATACAAATGTAATTATTATAAATAAAAATTTTTTATAAATTTATATTATTTATGTTATATTAATAATATCTATTTTGTATATTATATAAATAGTTATACCATATAGATTGATAATAATTCATTGTAGATAATAGTATCATACAAAATATATACTTGTTTGTTAGCAAAAACTTAAATAATATAGAGGTAAACAACTATTTAATTAATACGTTAAAAATAATAGTATATAACCTCATTTTAAGATCTAAAATAATACATCCAATAGCAATCATTAAAAAAGATTAAAAAATATTTTAGTTACCACTAAAATTATAACACTTAATAGTAATATATACCCAATACTTAATAAATAATGCAAATTACCATAACTATAATGTTGTTGATCTAACCTAGTTAAAATAAGATTAACATTGTGTTGTAATTTTTTATGATGTTGTAGATTATAATATAATAATTCTGGAAGTTCGGGCATTTTATCTACCCAAAATGGTGCTTTTTCTTTAAAAGAACTCATGAGAGCTGTAAGACCCGTTTGATCGCGTAGCCATATTTCAAGAAAAGGCTTAGCTGTAGCCCATAAATCTAGTTGTGGGTATAGTTGGCGTCCTAAACCTTCTATATAGAGTAAAGTTTTTTGTAACATTACTAATTGCGGTTGAACTGCCATATTAAAACGACGTGCTATATTAAATAATTTAAGTAATACATGACCAAAATAAATTTCAGCAAGCGGTTTTGCGAAAATAGGATCACAAATTCTAAAAATTTCAAATTCAAAATCTTCAATATTAGTATCATCAGGAACCCATCCTGATGCAACATGTAGTTCTGCTACTTTGCGATAATCACGTTGAAAAAATGCCATAAAATTTTCTGCTAAATAACGTTTATCATTTTTATTTAAACTTCCTACAATTCCGCAATCTATACTAATATACTGTGGATTTTCAGGATGTTTAAAACTAACAAAAATATTTCCTGGATGCATGTCAGCATGAAAAAAACTATCACGAAATACTTGTGTAAAAAAAACTTGTACTCCTCGTTCAGCTAATAATTTCATATTAGTATTCTGTGCTTGTAAATCTAGTATATTAGAAATTGGAATACCATATATTCTCTCTATTACTAATACTTTTTCAGAGCAATAATTAGAATAAATTTTTGGTACATACAATATTGGACTATTAATAAAATTATTCCGTAATCGAATTGTATTAGCTGCTTCTCTTAATAAGTTTAATTCATCTAAAAGTTTTTTTTCATATTCATGTACTACTTCGCGTGGACGTAAACGAAAGCCATCTACCATAAACCTTATTATATAATTTGCAAGATAATACATTAAACGAACATCTTCCTTGATAACAGGTAAAATGTCTGGTCTAATAACTTTGATTACTATTTCCTTACCATTTTCTTTGAGTTTTGCTGTATGTACTTGTGCAATAGAAGCCGATGCTAATGCATTTTGATCAAAATCATCAAACCATTTTTCTAGTGGACCACCCATAAAATGTTCAATTTGCTGCCGTGCTAATATACCATCAAACGGAGTTACTTGATCTTGTAATAAAGCTAATTGATCAGCAATCGTAGAGGGAAGGAGATCACGTCGAGTAGACATCATTTGACCAAATTTAATCCATACAGGTCCTAGTTCCTGTAATGCTAAACGTAAACGTTCTCCAATATTTTTATTTTGATGTTTCTTGCGTATCCAAAATAGTATATAATGTCCTATACGTAAAGTTATATTAAGACGCCGTTGTGAAAACAAATTATCTAAACCATAAGAAAGAAAAATATGGATAATCCAATAAAAACGGCGAAGATCTGATAACCTCATATTTTATCCTCAAGTTGAGCAAGCCTCTTATTCAGATCTTTAACCTGATGCTTAATAATATTAACTTTTTTATAAAACCAATCAAGTTCATTAGAACTAGGAGATAAATGCCATTCTTCAGTTATTATTTGACTGATATATTGTGGATAGTATTTATAAATTTTTGCAAAAAAACTAATTCCTTTATTAATAGACATGCCTATCCTGTGAGCCATAATATCTCCTATGTAATGAGATAGCCATTCTATATAATCCAACTCAACTAAATCTATTAATAAAATTAAGTGTTGTATAACTTTTATATCTCCTGTAATTACTAAATCTTTTGACTGCATTAATAGAATTAATTTATGATGTTTATGTAATTTTATTAATACTGATATTGGTATTTTAATAAAACAATCTACGTTTCCTTCCCAACAACTTAATATATGTATATAATTATTATTAATGATTAAATAGATTGATAATGAGTATATTTCATTAATTAAAAAACATAAAACTTTACCTGTTAAACGTTGACGAGCATTACTGAAAGCACAATCACAAAAAAAAATTTTATGCAATGATATTTCAATCAAACTAAAACATAATTGTTTTATCATACATAGCCCTTTAGTTAAAATTTATAACCACGATGTAAAGCAACAATACCTCCGGTAAGATTAAAATATGTTGTATTTTTAAATCCAGAATCTTCTATTATGTATTTTAGCGTTTCTTGGTCTGGATGTAAGCGTATAGATTCCGCTAAATAGCGATAACTTTCATAGTCATGAGCTACTAATGAACCAATGTGAGGCAAAATATAAAGTGAGTAAATATCATAAACTATTTTAATAGGTTTGAATAACGGTCTAGAAAACTCAAGAATTAATAAACGTCCACCTGGCTTTAATACACGATACATTGAATTTAGAGCTTGATATTGATTAGTGATATTACGCAGCCCAAAAGAGATAACAATACAGTTAAAATAATTATCAGGAAATGGTAGCTCTTCTGCATCAGCTTGAACATAATATACATTCCCTACTAATCCTAGATTACGTAATTTTTCACGTCCAATCTTTAACATAGAATGATTGATATCTGTTAAGATAACTTCACCTTTTTCTCCAACAAGACTAGAAAATTTTGCAGATAAATCTCCAGTGCCTCCTGCAAGATCTAGTATTTTTTGTCCACGATATACTCCACTACAATCAATAGTAAAACGTTTCCAAAGACGATGAATACCAAAAGACATTAGATCATTCATTAAATCATATTTTTTTGAAATATTGCTAAATAAATCAGAAATTTTAGCTGTTTTTTCAACTGTGGCAATAGTTTTAAAACCAAAATGAGTCATTTCTGGAATTTTATCTTTCATATATTATTAATTAACCTATAATGTTAATCTATCTAGAATTTTAAGATATAAGCTTAAGAGATGTTTATAAAAATTAAAATTATTAAGATTAATAATAGTAAAATAATGGGTTTTAATTATCAGTTTTATTAATTCCATTAATTACGCTGACGGTAGTATTATGTATTAGTGGATCAAATAATTGTTCTTTTTGTAAATCATTATCTAAGATATCTTTATTGATCATTGCAGGACTTATAGATTTTTTTACTTCTACTCCTAGAGTACGAAAACTTTCTATTTGTCCTATCAAGTTACCACGTCCTTGTGCTAGTTTTTTTATTGCTTGTTGATAATTAATCTGTGCTTTATCTAAACTGTATCCAATTGATTCCATATCATTAACAAACAAGCGCATTTTATCATATAATCGTGATGCACGATCAGCTATTTTTTGTGTATTTTGATTTTGACATTCATAACGCCATAAATTATTAATAGTACGTAATGCAACTAATAGTGTTGTTGGACTAACTAATATAATATTATTTCGTAGAGCATCACTTATTAATTCAAAATCATAGTTAAGAACAGCTAAAAATGCTGATTCAACAGGTATAAACATTAAAACGTAATCAAGAGAACGTATGCCAGGTAATTTTTGATAATCTTTACATCCAAGTTGACGAATATGATTCTTAACTGCGGTTACATGTTTTTCTAATTCTTGTTCACGTATCTTATCATCATCAGCATTAAAGTATCTTTCGTAAGCTACTAATGACATTTTAGCATCTACTACAACATCTTTGCCCTGAGGTAAACGTACGATAACATCAGGTTGCATACGATTATTATTTCCTACTTGTATGCTGACTTGAGTATGATACTCATGTCCTTCACGTAAACCTGATGCTTCTAATACACGGCTTAGTATTACTTCACCCCAATTACCCTGAATTTTTTTATCCCCTTTAAGGGCTTTTGTTAAATTAACAGCTTCATGAGCTATTTGCATATTTAATTTCTGAAGATTACGGATTTCATGTGCTAAAGTATGTCGTTCGCGAGCTTCTTGTCCAAAACTATCCTGTACTTGACGGCTAAACCCATCTAATTGCTCACGTAATGGACGTAGCAAGTTATTTAAACTTTGTTTATTTTGTTCCTCTACTTTTTTTCCAGTATTCTCAAAAATACGATTAGCTAAATTTTCAAATTGAGTGTTTAGACGTTGCTCGCTATTTATCAAAAAACTATGTTCTTCTTTTATATCCAATTGATTTTTTTCTAAACGAATAGTTGCTTCTCGTAATTTTCTCTCTTGTAAAGTATTAATGACACGTAATTCACGTATTTCATTGGTCAATTTATTACACTCATTCAGCCAAATAGATTGTTGATTTATTTTTTCCTGCATTATAGAAATATTACTATATAAAATATTTAATTCTTTAAATTTTTCATTCTGTTGTAGCTGTAGCATATTTTTTTGCTCTTGTTGTTCGTGTTGATATTCTGCAACTTTATTCTGGTATGTAGATAAATGAGTTTGTAAAAAACATTGTTTCTGTTGCATGCGCATTCTAGTAATTAACCATCCTATGAATATGCCAATACAAAAATTACATATAGCCCAACACCAAATATTTATATCCATATTACCTCTATAATTTAATTACTATTATATCGTTATAATAATCTTATGATTCATGTATATCTAATAGTTCTATTAAAATATTAATTAATTTACAAAAAATATTTAATTATAATAGAATATAGAGTTATATAATTTATTTACTGTACACTAAATTATGTAAGAGGTATTACTCACTATAGCTATATAATTCATTATAGAGCTATAGTGAGTAAAATATAAGTTATATTATTTTTAATAAAAAATGGTTATATACAAGACAAAATACTTTAGATGAATACAAGATTACTGAAAGTAATTTTGATAAAAATATTTAAACAATAATAATTTATATATTTAATTAATAAACATACATCTTAATTAAGATACTTCTTTACTTATATTAATATAAAATATTATTTATTAATACTTAAACTCTTATTCAAACTAATAAAATAAAAAATATTATTAAATTCTTTACATATTTATGAGCTATTACTATTAAGTAGGTTATTACTGAATTATTACATAAGATATAGAATGTTATTGGTAGACACTATTTAATTATCACTGATTAATATTTCATATATTTATTAATTATTTAGTATTATACATAAATTAATTGTTTATTATATAAATATATAAACACTAATAACAGTATTAATTATACAATATTTTTAATATACTAAATATTCACAGTATATTTTTATAAAAATATTTTTTATATTAAATAAGTAATCTAATATCATTCTTAATTATATTAGATTACTTATTTAATAATATATTCATCCTAAATATATAAATAATATACTATATATTAATTCATCATTAACTGTATCGCTTCATATAATATATATATTTTATTTTTAAATATATAAAATTTAATTTTAATAAAAATAATATTTTTAATTCGTAAAATAATACTGCACTATTAATTGTATATAAAGATACAATTAGATTGTATAAAAATGATGAATTGTATAAGAGATATTATATATATAAAATATAGTCTTTAAAATAAGGCTCTTCAATTATATTGCTTGCTTTAGTTAAGGTAAAATATTTAGATGCTAGTTTGATTATAATTATTTATGTATATGTTAATTATCTATGTATTTAATGCATAGTAATTTTTTTTAATTAATATCAAGCGCAATATAAGTATAAAATCATGTTATTTAATAATTATTAATTATATATTATAGATATAATATACTCATATTATGAGTGCCAAAGTAAATCTATATAAATTATAATTATTTATATTTATATATCATTAAAATAAATTACGTAATGATTAATATTAAATATATCACTAATAATGATTCTTGATGTAGTTAAATAATAATTTAATTATACTTTTATACAACCAGGGCATTACTATATTAAAACATTATAAAAATATTTTTTGATATGAATCTTATAGTAAGATGAATCATTATTTAATAATTTTGAATCAAAATACTAAATAACATGTAACAATGATTTTAGAACTCATAAAAAAACTTTTCATAAATAGTATAAGTTATAAAAATATTATATTAGTATTTTATACTATTAATTCATAATATATAAAAAATATTATTTATCTTATGATGAATAACTAACTAATAATGTTCTTTAATTAGAATAGCAACAATTTAGATAAATAGTTTTATAATAATTTTATTATTAAAGTGAAAGTTTGCATTATTATATTATCGTGTAATTATCGTATATTATTAATATAGTTTATGTAAATAAATGAATGATAAAAATAAAATATTTTGATTATCTATCTAAGTATGTTTGTAATTTTAAAATAAATAATTTATTGTAAAATATATTAATATTATAAAAAATTTACACATATCTCTTATATATTAAATATTTTAAAAAAATAAAAATATGTTTATACAAAATCTTAAATATATATTATATATAGCATGTATATAATATACAGACATAATGCATATTTCTAAAATTATTATATTATTTTTAATATCGTTAATAATACTAAAATAATATTTTTATATTATTGTAATAATGTAGTAACGATGTGCTATCATAAAACTATATTTATATAATATACTAAGTATAATTTCTTATTCTATATTGTATTATTAATTTAATATTTATTTATAATTAAGTATATCGTTATTTTATATAAAGAATAAAATTTATTTTTCTAAAATATAAGGTCTTAGTTATGAAAAATATCAATCCCACTAAAACTAGTGCTTGGCGTGAGCTAGAAAAACATTTTGAGCAAATGAAGTATGTACATATACGCGATTTATTTATTAAAGATAATGATCGTTTTTCTAAGTTTTCTGCTACCTTTGAAGATCAAATATTAGTAGATTTTTCAAAAAATCGTATTACAACTGATACTCTTAAAAAACTCAGGAATTTAGCTAAAGAAATAGACTTACAGGGAGCTATTAATTCTATGTTTTCAGGAGAAAAAATTAATCATACTGAAAAACGTTCCGTTCTTCATATAGCACTTCGTAATTATAATCATTTAGAAAATATTATAGATAGTAAACATAAAATACTCAACGTATTTAAAAAAATGAAATATTTTTGTCAATGTGTCATTGATGGATCATGGAAAGGGTATAATGGTCAAGCTATCACAGATGTTGTTAATATAGGTATTGGTGGTTCAGATTTAGGACCATATATGGTGACTGAAGCATTAAAACCTTACAAAAATCATTTACACATGCATTTTGTTTCTAACGTGGATGGTACACATATCAAGGAAACATTAAAATCTTTAAATCCAGATACAACACTGTTTCTTATTGCTTCTAAATCTTTTACTACTCAAGAAACTATGACAAATGCTCATAGCGCACGTGATTGGTTTTTGCAATCTACTGGTAGTAATAAAACCAATATTACTAAGCACTTTATAGCTTTGTCTATTAATCAACAAGCAGTTAATCATTTTGGTATTGATACTTCTAATATGTTTGAGTTCTGGGATTGGGTAGGTGGTCGTTATTCCTTATGGTCTTCAATCGGAATGTCTATTGCACTTAGCTTAGGATTCGAACATTTTGAATCTTTACTAAATGGTGCTCATGCCATGGATCAACATTTTCTTAAGACACCAATAGAAGATAATATACCAATACAGTTAGCACTTATTGGTTTGTGGTATAATAACTTTTTTGGTGCTGAAACTGAAGCAATATTGCCATATGATCAATATATGCATCTTTTACCTGCTTATTTACAACAAATTAATATGGAATCTAATGGTAAAAGTATTGACCGTAACGGCAATCCAGTACACTATCAAACTGGTCCAATTATTTGGGGGGCATCAGGTACTAATGGTCAACATGCTTTCTATCAACTAATACATCAAGGTACTAAATTGATACCGTGTGATTTTATTGCTCCTGCTATTAGTCATAATATGATTGGAGATCATCATGAAAAATTATTATCTAATTTTTTTGCTCAAACTAAAGCCTTAGCTTTTGGTAAATCTCGGAAAGCAGTAGAAAAGGAATTTACAATAACAGGTAAACAATTAACTGAAGTATCGCATATTATACCATTTAAAATTTTTGAAGGTAATAAACCAACTAACTCCATTTTATTAAAAAAAGTTACACCATATAGTTTAGGATTATTGATGGCCATGTATGAACATAAAATATTTGCTCAAGGAGCAATTTTAAATATTTTTACATTCGATCAATGGGGTGTTGAACTGGGGAAACAGTTAGCTAATAATATTTTACCAGAACTCATAGGAAGTAAAGAAGTTAAAAATCATGATAGTTCTACTAATGCATTAATTAATTGTGTTAAAAAATGGCGTATATAAATTAAATTTATAATTAATAGTTTTAAAATGTACATCCATCTTATTAAGATAAGTTAGGATGTACATACATACTGAAATAATATATTTAATAAATATGCTAATTCTAATAATGATTAAAAATCAATGAAAAGATATACAATATAATCATAGAAAATATATTAATATACAGAGATTTATCTCTATCTATATATCTTAAATAACAAAACTTCTATATATAAAATAATAATCATTTATTTACAGAAAAAATATTAGTAAAATAAAATAGGCGTAATTAAATCAATTATACACTGACTTATTTAATTATAGCTTTTAGTTAATCTAACAATGATATTTTTAATATAAGTTAGTATAAAAATAATCCAATATCTTGAAAAGCTTGATTATACTTTTATAATATAACGCACAACTAAATTATATTTATAAAATAAAAATATTCTATATTACTATAACATAGAAAGTGATTTTATATATCTTAAAATTAATTTTTTTAAAAAATTTAAGTATCATGTTACATCTTTTTTTGTAGCCAATGTTTTCCTTCGATAATTCTAGTGACCATCATCGCACATACAGTATTTCCAGTTGAATTAAGTAGTGTTGCAGGAATATCAATAATAGCACTAATAATGAGTATACTGCCAATCAACTCTGAGGGAAAATTAAAAATTGAGCAAATTATAAGTTCCCCAGTCATTCCACCACTTGGAATAGCGCCCATAACTGCACCTACTAATAGTGCTACAATAATAATAGCAATAATATTAATAAAATCGTTCATATCTCTATGAAATAATGTGAATAAAAATATAATTTTTATTATACCACCAATTACTGAACCATCTTTATGAATATTAGCTCCTAAACAAACTACAGTTTCTGCAATATCATTGGGTACACCTATTTTTTTAGTAGCTATTAAATTAACTGGAATACAGGCAACACTAGAAGAGGTAGATATGGCAGTTAAAGTTGGTATCATAATATTAGACCAAAATATTTTGATACCTAACTTACCTCCAGCAATAAAAGAATATAAAGTATTTACCCCAAAAAAATATAAGATAGTTAATATTAAATATAAAAATAATACGTTCAAATAATCATGAATAATTTGTGTACCTGAATGACCTATAGTAGCTGCAAAATAACAACCTAAACCAACAGGAGCAATATACATAATAATTTTTATAATACGTAAGATAACTATAGTACTAGAGGTGAGTAAAGCAGCTACAGGTTTACCTTTTTCGCCTGATACAGAAGTTGCTAAACCAAGTAACACAGAAAAAAACATCATTGGTAATAAATTATCTTTTGTAAAAAGATAAGGGAAATCAGATACTGTAAAAGTATTAACGATTATTTCACCAATATTATTATTTTGTAAATGTTTTAAAGGTGGCATATTTACAATTAAATTTTTTAAGTCTAAACGTTGAAATGGGTTATATATTATAGTAATAATAAAAGATACAATAGCAGAAAATACAGCAGTACTAAAAAATACAATAAAAATTGTCTGTAATATTTTTCGTAAACGAGTTATTTTCTTCATTTTTGCAATAGATGAGGAAATGCTAAAAAAAACAAAAGGTACAATAGTTGAAAATATTAAATGAAGAAAAAAATCTCCAATTGGTTGTACAATATCTGTTTTTTCTCCAAAAATAATACCAGATAATCCACCAATTATAATACCTAACAGTAAACAAATAGTGCAACCATGATAATATATGATTTTCATATCTTAATTCTTAAAAATAAATGAGAACACGTAGTAATCATAAATATTTTAACTTATATAATCATCTTTATATAATATAATATTATAAATAATCTAACTAATTCTACATATATAATCAATAATTAAATATACATATATTTATATGTTATGGTTACTAGTATTGTTAAAATAATATTTAATAAAAATTAAAATTACTAAGCAAGCTTAATAAATTTTAATAAAATCAATATATAAATTAGACAAACAAGTATGAAATTAACATGTAATTATTAATCATAAAAGATCAAGTATGCAATATTATTTTCTTGTTTATACCATTTATTATTATCAATATTAAATATTATTTATATAAAAAATTTTCTTATACAAAAGATTTTTTATATAGTCATACAACTTACTAAAAGTCATAATGTTATGATATTCATCATATAAATATAATCACCATACATTTATATATATTCTAAAATATTTTTTATATACGATAAATTTTATAAAAAATATTTTTAATAATATATTTAATAAATAATTTATATATACTAAGAAAGTATACTATGATGTAGTATATTTTATTTCAAAATATTTTAAAATATTATACATAATTAATACATTAGTACATACTATACATATAATATACTATAGTAGTAAGAATTCAAAACAATTGCAATATATGTTATATTGCAAATTCTATGTTTATTGTTATGCAGATAATTATTTAATAGTCTCTAGTATGATTAATAGTATAGCGAGGAATTTCGATAACTAAATTTTGATCTGCAACTATTGTTTGACAACTCAGACGGCTTTCTTTTTCTAAACCCCAAGCTTTATCTAACATATCATCTTCTAATTCACTGATTTTAGCTAGAGATTGGAAACCTTCTCTGATAATACAATGACATGTTGTACATGCACATGCATAGTCACAAGCATGTTCAATGTTTATTCCATTACTTAATGCAATATCAAGAATCTTATCTCCTGATTGCACTTCAATAACTGCACCTACTGGACAATACTTTGGATGAGGAAGAAATACTATTGTCGGCATGTTATACCTCAATATATAGCACAGTAAAAGTATATAAAAATATTAATATCTATTTATAGATACGAACTATTAGTGCTAAAATATACATATTTACTATTTTATTTTAAACAAAATTTTTTCATAAAAATATATCGTTTTTTTGTGTTACTACAAGAAATTATTTAATACATACATTAATGAGTATTTTATAATTTTAACTAGCATCATTGTATGAATAATATTCTTTCTATACTACTGACAATAATCTTTACTTCATTTTTATGATACAGTTTATAAAATATATCTTTTTATATTCTTACAACATAGTAATCATTTTATTTTTATCAAAACCATAATATGGTTTTACTTGAATAGAAGATTTTATACCAGAATGCTCTTCTTGAGCAATAACGCTAAGCAGACCATCAGCATCTACTTGAAAAGTAACTAAAATATGTGGGCTACCCGCGGACATAGCAGAAATTCCTTGTAAGGTAAAACGCGCTAAAGAGCGATTATCTTTTACTAACTTTCTTTCACCCTGCACCACATGAATCATCATAGAATTTTGGTTATCTTGGACAGTTGTAAACTTTTTCATTCGAATGGCTGGAATAGTAGTATTACGAGGGATAATGTTTTCAACAATCCCACCTATAGTTTCTAAACCTAGGGACAAAGGAACAACATCTAATAGTAATATTTCTGCATTAGGTTTATTACCTATTAAAATATCTGCCTGAATTGCAGCACCTATAGCAACTACGCGATCAGTATCAATAGAAGTTAACGGTATTCGGCCAAAAAAATCTTTAACTAGTTTGCGAATTAAAGGAATTCTAGTAGAACCTCCTACCATAACTACTTCAATAATTTGATCAATGGTAATACTTGCATCTCTTAAAGTACGTTGACATAGAAGTAAAGTATGCTTTACTAAATTATTAATTAATTTATTAAACTGTATTCTAGTAATATATCCATTCCATTTTTCTATTTTAACATTGAATTGTTCAACATCACTAAGAGCAATTTTAACAGCAATAGCTAGATCAAGCAGTTTACGTTGAATATATATATCATTATTATTAGTATAGCCTGATTGCTTCAGTAAGAAATCTACCAATAGATGATCAAAATCATCACCACCAAGATTAGAATCGCCACCAATTGCTAATACTTCAAATACACCTTGGTTAAGACGCAAAATAGAAATATCAAAAGTACCACCACCTAGATCATATACTGCAATAATACCTTCTTTCCCTGATTCTAACCCATAAGCAATGGCTGCTGCAGTTGGTTCATTTAAGAGACGTAATACATGTAGATCTGCAAGAAGGGCTGCATCTTTAGTATCTTGACGTTGTGCATCATTAAAATAGGCAGGAACAGTAATGACTACACCTTCTAATTTACCACCTAAATTTGTTTGTGCTCTTTTAGCGAGTATCTTTAATATTTCAGCAGAAACCTGAATAGGATTAATAGATCCACCTGCAGTTATGATAATAGGTAAACCATGTTTATTAGATTGAAAATGATAAGGTATATGTGGATAATGTAATTGTATATCTGCTAAAGAACGTCCTATTAATCGTTTATTAGAGCTAATAGTATTAGTTGGATCTTGAGATACATATTTAAGGGCATCATAACCAACACTAATATTATTTTTAAGGTAACGCACAATAGAAGGAAGTAAATCACGACCATAACTATCAGGTAAAGTCTTTGCCTGCCCTAAATACATAGTAGCTACTAATGAATTAGTAGTTCCTAAATCAATTCCAACTGCTAAACGACAAGAAGGATTTGCAGAAATTAATTTTGGCTGACTAATTTGCAATAAAGCCATATAAAATTTCCATAAAATAAAATTTATTATAACAAATATTATTAATAAAACATTAATAAAAATAATATAATTGGTTATAAACCTATTATATCTTCTTCTAATTTATTTATTTGTTGTTGTAATTTATCCAAAAAAGATAGCTTACATAAAATATTTATTGCTGAGTTCCATTGTTGTTGTTCTAGCTCTATTATCATCTGTGCACTATGTTTTTTTATAATTTGAGATATTTTAAATTTAAAAGAAACAAGTTTTTTTTCAGGATTAGTTTGAAGAGCTATTTTATTAAGATCTTCACGTAATTTTAATTGTTCAGCGATAAATAATTTATCATATTTGATGTACTGTGTATTATTTAAGTAATATCCTTTTAGGGATAAAATATATGCTGCACGTTTCAAAGGATGTTTTAGAGTATAATAGGCATTATTAATAGTTGCAGATTGTTGAATATTATTTATGCATTTATGTTCTAATTGATTAACATAACGATCTGGATGAAATTGACGCTGTAATTCCTGATAGCGTAACATAAGTAGATCATTATTTATTAAATAACAAACTGGTAACTTAAATAATGTAAAATAGTCCATGTCATTCTCTGATATTTTCTACGTATTAAATATTTAATAATACCCTATATATAATATTATTTATATTTTAAAGTTATTTATATCTTAATAAATTAACTATTTATTGTATCAGACACTAAAACTTGCTCCACATCCGCATTCACTTATTATATTTGGATTATAAAATTTAAATCTTTCGTTCAATTCTTCTTTTATAAAATCAATCTCTATTCCATTGAGATATGCTAAATTCTTATCATCTACAATTACTTTTACTCCTTGATCTTCGAATACTACATCACATTCATTGAGTACATCAATAACTTCAAGTACATAAGCCATACCAGAACATCCAGAATTTTTGACTCCTATACGTAAACCATAGCTATTACTATGATTAGCTAAAAGCATTTTAATCCTTTGTGCAGCCGATTTACTAAGACTAATAGACATATAAAAACCTCAATTATTATTGTAGAGTTTTATATATACCAAAATAAGATATACATCTTGTAATGAAAGATACTTAGAGCATGAGCAATACTTACGTAAAATATTGAATATAATTTATATATATTGCTTAATACACATTGTAATCTAAAAAATAAATTAATTTTTTATGTTTACATACTATTACATATATTATATTAACTTGCATTATTATCTCTAAAGATAATAATGATTACTATCATAGCAATTTATGCATCAATGTAAATATAAAATAGTTAAAAAAATAATTTATTATTCATAATAAGATTATATATCTATAAAATACTTATTATTAAATTATTATATTAAATACGTTATTTAATATAATTAATATAAATCACTGCAATAATTATATTACTACAAATAATTTATATTTTATTATTACAGCGTAATAATAATTACGTGATTACTTATGCAATTAATTAACCTAGTCTATCTTATTAATAATAATTAATTTTTAGAATAACATTATATATATAATGTTCTATATTTAAATACTGCGATAGTAAAACTTTGGTAAATCATGTAACTAATAATATTACTAATAAAGTATTTTATGTGTATAATTAAATTTTTCTTAAAAAATTTACTAATAGTAAAAAATAAGTTTTAATATAGATATATAATACTATAAAGATTATGAATTATAAAAAATATTTTTGCTATATTTAAGTATTATACTATGAAAATAGCAATTAAATATTATAGATAAAATCTACTAAAAACAAATAAAATTTATTTTTGATAGTAAATTATATCATTGATTATAACTTAAATTCTTTAAGAAACATACTTATTATCCTACCTTAAAAAGATAAGATACTTAATATTATCTTAATAAAAATTATAAATGTACTTTACAACTAATGTCTTATTAAATAAGATAAAAATAATATATTATACTTTTTATAAAAATATTTTTATATACAATCTTATTATAGATGTCTTTAATTTATATATTTAATAAAATTTTCTATAATTTACAAAATAAAACATATAAATATATTGAGTAAATATATCATGATTTATTATCTATCTTTAAAATATTTAAATTAATTATTCTATATCAGTTATATAATTATATTGTGCTTATATAGATATATAATATGTTTAAGCTTATAAATTAAGTCATTTATTGATTTGAAATATTATTTAATATTCTGGTATTCTTCTTACAATAAATAAAATGTTATCATATAATTATTTTACTATCTAAAATAGCAATGATAATTAAAAGTAAATTATTTATTATACATATAATGATTAGATTTTAATAAAATACTATTACTTATAATAAAAGATTATATCAATAAATATTGATTATTGTCATATATTATATAATTTATAAAAATAATTCGTCAATCATATAATGAAATTACAAATAATATTCTTATAAAACACAAGATTTCTTTTACAAGCATTTCATTATATGATTATAAATCATAGTATTATAATTTAGAAAAATATTATTAGAGAAATTATATCATGTTTTTAAAAGATATTTTTACATCACGTAAACCTGTTATTGCCAAACAACTACCCTTTACTATTATGTTGCTTAATGATTTGCAGGTGGTAAATGTTACTGGTTCTAATGTTAGCAAGTATTTGCAAGGACAAGTAACTATAGATGTTTCGTTATTAGATAAACAAGAACATATCTTATGTGGTCATTGTAATGCAAAAGGGAAAATGTGGTGTGATTTACGTTTATTCCATCGTTTAAAAGGTTTCTCTTATATAATACGTCGAGATGTATCTCATACACAAATAATAGAGCTTAAGAAATATGCAATATTTTCTAATATTGTTATATCTATAGATAATAATGCTATTATTCTCGGATTAGCTGGTTTTGAGGTTACTCATAATCTACTAAAATATTTTTTCTCACAGTTACCTAATTCAACAAAAACAGTCATAACTTACAAAGAAACAACAATACTTTATTTAACGCAACCAATAGAACGCTATTTATTAATTACATCAATTAAAACTGCTATTATATTAACTAATTTTTTTAAAGATAGCGCATATTTTAATGATCATCAGCAGTGGATTGCACTAAACATAGAAGCAGGTTATCCAAATTTTCATCTTATAAACAGTGGTAAATTTACTCCACAAGCAACCAATATTCAAGCATTTAATGGTATTTGTTTTAAGAAAGGATGTTATATAGGACAAGAAATAATTGCGCGCACACAATATCGTAATGCAAATAAAAAATCTTTATATTGGTTACAAGGATCTTCGACTCGCATTCCACAACCTGGTGAATCTTTAGAATTATTTTTAGATAAAGAATGGCGTCGTAACGGAACAGTATTTGATGCAATACAACTTGCAAATGGTAGTATAAGTATTCAAGCTATATTAAATAATACTTTAATATTTAATAACATTATACGAGTATGCAATGATGAAGGAAGTATACTTAAGATCCAAAATTACGATACTCATTAGTAAAAAATATATTAATTATATTGATGCAATATCATAATAAAACATTAAAAATATAATTTTTTATAAAAATTTAAATAAATACTATAGTATAATAATATATTTATTACATATAAAAAATTTTAGATATATAATCAATTACCTTCTTGTTATGTATTGCATAAAATATATATTACTCTTAATAAAGTTAATAAGTACACATACTAACTAAAATAGTTTATATTTAAAGTAATATTATTTTGTAATCTATTATATTAGATAATTAGATATTCTAATTTAAAAGATATATTTATATATTATATATATAAAATAATTAGTTAATATTATACTGTGAAATATTTTTATAACATTATACATCTTTTCTTTATTAAAAATCAATTGTTTTGCTATTAATATAGTTCATATATAGTATCTATAATTATAAAAGATATATTTATTTAAATATTATTTAATTATTTTTTTAATAAAAATATTATATATTTTCATGCAACATTATAAAATATTAAAAATAAAATAATTAGTATTTTAAAAAATTAGCATGATGACAATTATTAATAACATTATACTTGGTAAAGTATTTATTTTTTATTTTGTGTAAAGAATAACTAATTACATATAATTTCTAATTATCTGTTGTACTATATTATTATTTTTATAAGCTTAATCTTATAACTTATCATAAATCATAATAATATATTTTATATATACTATTTTAAATAGTATACTCACAAAATATTTTTAATACATTATAATATTATGTAATTATTTTATGCCATACGATTTATACTAATAATTTACGAAAATCAATAATATAGTACTTAATAGATAGTAATCATAATAATACATATAAATATAATTTTATGAATACTAATAATAATTATGAAAGATTATTAATATAAAGGTAACATATATTATATAATAAAAATATTATTTAGCTAACAATAAACATTTATACTACACAAGTTATACTAAATATATTTTAGTATATAATATATTTATTGTATAAGTAAATTATTTTAATATTTATTAAATTATTAATAATGAATGCATATATAATAATATAAAATATTAAATTAATATTTTATATTACATAACAACACATCTTATTTAAGAAATAATAAATAATAAAATATAAAACAATAAAATATATTCATTCTAATAAACAGCTTGTATGATATAAAATATTTAAGAATCATATTACGTTTATTTTTAAATTATTATAATGTGATTATTTTTCTTAACAATAATTAAGATACAAAATTAATAAATACTTAAATATATAATGCTAATAAAAATACTAAATAATATTTTATTTATGAAATGCTATCATTTATAATTGAAAAAAAGATATATTAATATTAAATTAGTGGTATATAATTTATATATATCATATCATAATATATAATATAAGATATAAGATATAATTTTTTTAATCTAATATTAGTGATGATAAATTATTTTAATATTTTTTAATTTATGGTTCTATGCTTAAATAAATATTTTATGATATCTTGTTTATTAAATACTATTTTACTTATAATTATAATCATTCTATATAAAAATATTTTTTTAGTTTCCTCTATTCGAGGTAATATGTTTAATATGTGTGACTATTTTTCTAGAAAAGATATTATATCCCAACATAGTTTATTAACACCTTGTTTATTAATTGCAGAAATTAAATAATATTTACTATTCCAATGTAAAGAATATATAATATTATTAACTATTTTTTTTGCTTCTTTGTAATTAAAAAGATCTATTTTGTTAAAGATTAACCAATGTGGTGTATCAGATAATTTCTTACTATACTGACTTAATTCATGTATAATCATTTTTATATTATAGAGAGGATTATTGTTATTTATTGGGTATAAATCTATAATATGCAATAGTAGTCGGCAATGTTCTAAATGCTTGAGAAAACGAATTCCCAGACCAAAACCATTAGACGCGCCTTCAATCAATCCTGGTATATCTGCAGCTACAAAATTTTTTTCATAATCAAGATGTACTACACCAAGACTTGGAAATAATGTAGTAAATGGATAGTCTGCTACTTTAGGTTTTGCCTCAGAAACAGCTCTTATAAAAGTAGATTTACCCGCATTTGGCATGCCTAGCATACCTACGTCTGCTAATAATAATAGTTCTAATTTTAAATCACGTCTGCTTCCTTTGGTTCCCATAGTTTTTTGACGTGGAGCACGATTTACTGATGATTTAAAGCGACTATTACCAAGTCCATGCCAACCACCTTTAGCAACCATTAACTGTTGAGAATGATAATGCATGTCGATCAATAATTCTCCGGTATCAATATCTGTAACACGTGTTCCAATTGGTATTTTAATAATTATGTCATCACCACGTTTTCCGCTACAATTGTAACTTCGGCCATGCTGGCCACATGTTGCTTGAAATAATTTTTTAAATCGATAATTGACTAAAGTATTAATATTGCTATCAGCAAGCAAATAAATATTACCTCCATCACCTCCATCACCACCATCTGGTCCACCGCGTGGAATATATTTTTCACGACGAAAACTAACACAACCATTCC